>NZ_DCBW01000019.1:28878-96964 GCF_002313585.1 Microbacterium sp. UBA1097
CGCGCGCGCTCTGCTCGCAGAGCCCCCGCCTCATCGGTATCGGTGTCAGAAGCCCAGGACATCTCGATCATCGCAGCCGCGTAGTCGAACGAACGCAGCATTCCGGCGACATCCCGCCACGGCGAATCCGGAAGAGAGCGCTGCTCGAACGGCCGGCCCGGTTCACCCTCGAAGTCGACGATGCGCCATCCGTGCGAGGTACGCAGAGTCTGGCCGAGGTGCAGGTCGCCATGCACGCGCTGAACCTCGAGGGTGTCAAGTGCGGCGACAGCGTCATAGAGGGCGTGCAGTTGCGGGACGCTGGCCTCAAGCCCGGGGACCGACCGGCGCGCGTGGTCGAGGCGACCCCGCATCGCGTCGGCGAGCTCCGCCGTGGTGCCGGCACCGCGGCGCTCGGCGGGAAAGCGCGACCGCATCAGGGCATGGACCTGCGCGAGGGCCTCACCCAGACGCGCGGCCTCGCCGGCGAAGTCACCGCCGGAGTCCTCCGCACGCTGCTCGGGATCTGCGAGGAGCGCGCGAACGCTGGCGACGGCCAGCTCGAATCCGTCGGTCGCCGTCGCCAGGAACTCTTGCAGCATCGCCGTCTGCAGCAGCTGCCCCTCGACCTCGACCTCCACCCAGCCGTACAACTGTGCGATGTGTTCGGAGCCGCCGCGTGTGAGTTCCTCATGGATCTCGATGTCGGGGTTCGTTCCGGGGCTCACCTTGCGGAACAGCTTCATGATCGCGGTGTCATCGAACCGCGCCGACGAGTTCGACTGCTCACCGGTCATCGGTGACGAGATGAGCGAGTCGTCCAGGGGTTCGCTGCCTGCGACACGGTGGAAGCGCAGCCGATCGACCTGCGCGGTTCCCGTGGCCTCCGCCGCGATGAACCCGTCCAGCCAGATGCGCATCGCCTCGCGGTCGTGCACCGCGTCGTAGAGGTGGATGTGGCCGGCATCCGTGTCGATGCCCCCGAGGTAGGCGTGGCTGATTCGCTCTTCAACGTCGGGGTAGCCGCTCAGCGGCACCTGATATAGCTCGCTGTCGGCATCCTGATCGCGATAAGTCACCGTGAGGAGGTAAACGGTCAGAGACGGCCGCCCCTGCCGAGCAGGCACGTCCGCGATGCTGCGTACCTGTTCGACCTCGAATGGCCGCCCCTTGCCGCCGAACCAGCGGGTGCGTATCAAATAGCTCTCCAGGAGAGCGGCGTCGGGCGCGGTCACAGCAGCCCCACCTCCTCTGCATCGTCGGCCGGTGAGTGCAGTTGAAACCAGAAGAACCCGTGACCGCCGAGGGTGAGCAGGTAGGGCAGCTCACCGATCCGGGGGAAGGGAACGCCGCCGACGAGCTCGACCGGCACGAGCCCCTCGAAGCGACGGAGGTCGAGTTCGACCGGCTGGGGGAACTGCGACAGGTTGTTGACGCAGATGATGACGTCCACGGTGCCGTCGTCGTTGGTGTGCTCGCGCGTGTAGGAAAGCACTGACGGATTCGACCCGCCCAGGTCGTTGAAGCTCCCGAGTCCGAACGCCGGGTGGCGCTTGCGAGCCTGGATCATCTGACGCGTCCACTGGAGCAGCGAGGAGCGGTTCTCCTGCTGCGCTTCCACGTTCACAGCGAGGTATCCGTGCACCGGGTCCTGCACGATGGGCAGGGCAAGCTTGCCCGGGTTGGCGGTGGAGAACCCGGCGTTGCGGTCCGAGGTCCATTGCATGGGTGTGCGCACGCCGTCGCGGTCACCGAGCCAGATGTTATCGCCCATGCCGATCTCGTCGCCGTAGTACAGCACCGGCGCGCCGGGCAAGGAGAGAAGCAGCGCGGTGAACAGTTCGATGCGATCGATGTCGTTGTCCAGCAGTGGTGCGAGGCGGCGACGGATGCCGATGTTCGCCTTCATGCGCGGATCCTGCGCGTACTCGTTCCACATGTAGTCGCGGTCTTCGTCGGTGACCATTTCGAGGGTTAGCTCGTCGTGGTTGCGCAGGAAGATCCCCCACTGGCATCCGGACGGAATCGGGGGAGTCTCCGCGAGGATGTCGCTGATGGGATAACGGGACTCACGACGCACCGCCATGAAGATGCGCGGCATGACCGGGAAGTGGAAGCACATGTGGCATTCGTCGCCGCCGACGTCCGGATCCCCGAAGTAGTCGACGACATCCGCCGGCCACTGGTTGGCTTCGGCCAGGAGCACGCGTCCCGGATACTCGCGGTCGACGATGCGGCGCACCTTCTTCAGGAAGTCGTGTGTTTCGGGGAGGTTCTCGCCGTTGGTGCCCGGGCGCTCGTAGAGGTAGGGGACGGCATCGAGGCGGAACCCATCGAGCCCCATGTCGAGCCAGAACCGCATCGCGTCCAGCACCGCGTCGTGGACCCGCGGGTTGTCGAAGTTCAGATCCGGCTGGTGCGAGAAGAAGCGGTGCCAGAAGTACTGCTGCCGCACCGGATCCCACGTCCAGTTGCTCGGCTCGGTGTCGACGAAGATGATGCGGGCGTCCTCGTAGAGCTCGTCGGTGTCGCTCCACACGTAGAAGTCGCCGTATGGCCCGTCGGGATCGCGGCGGCTCTCTTGGAACCACGGATGCTCGTCGCTGGTGTGGTTCATGACGAAGTCGATGATGACCCGCATGCCCCGCTCGTGCGCGGCGTTCAGAAAAGCCTGGAAGTCTTCGGTAGTTCCGAGGCCCGGCTGGATGCCGGTGTAGTCGGCAACGTCGTAGCCACCATCGCGCAGGGGGGAGGGAAAGAAGGGCGGAAGCCACAGGCAGTCGACACCGAGCCACTCGAGGTAGTCCAGCTTGTCGATGAGGCCCCGGAAGTCGCCGGTTCCGTCGCCGTCACTGTCTTTGAAGGATCGGACCAAGACCTCGTAGAAGACCGCCGTCTTGAACCATTCAGGCTCCGCGCTTCCGGGTGTATCGGGGAACGGCTCCTGTGTCAGGATCGGGATGGAGACGGTATTTGTCGTCGGTTCCGCGGCGGTCATCTGTTCCTCCCGTGGTTCCGGATGTCGGAGGGCCTGTCGTCTGCCTAACCTGCCACACGCGCCTGTCCGATGCCATCCCCTTGCGCTCGCGCGCTCAGTCCCATAGGCGCCAATAGGCGTTGATCGCGGGCTGCCCGCCGAGGTGGGCGTACAGCACCGTCGAGTCTTGGGGAATGTCGCGGCTGCGCACCAGGTCGATCAGCCCGGCCAGGGACTTTCCTTCGTAGACGGGGTCGGTGATCATGGCCTCCAGCTGCGCGCCGAGCGCCATCGCGGCCATTGTCGAGTCGACCGGGATGCCGTACAGGTCACCAGCCCAGCCTTCGAGCACCTGGATCTCGTCGTCTCGGAGGTCGCGGCCTAGTTCGATGAGGCTGGCGGTGTTCCGCGCGATCCGCGCTACCTGCTCCCGCGTCTTCTCGATCGTTGCCGATGCGTCGATCCCGATGATCCGGCGGCGCACTCCGGTCAGCTCCTCCAAGGCTGCGAAGCCGGCGATCATGCCGGCGTGGGTGGACCCGGTCACCGTGCAGACGATGATCGTGTCGAAGAAGACCCCGAGCTGCTTCTCCTGTTCGGCGACCTCGAAGGCCCAGTTGGCGAATCCCAGTCCGCCCAGCGGGTGCTCTGACGCTCCCGCCGGGATCGGATACGGCACGCCGCCGGCATCCTCGACTTCCTGCAGCGCCGTCTTCCACGAGTCCCGGATGCCGATGTCGAACCCCGCGTCGTCGAGGCGCGAGTCTGCTCCCATCATCCGGGTGAGCAGGATGTTGCCCACTTTGTCGTTGGTGGGGTCCTCCCACGGCACCCACTTCTCTTGCACGAGCCGGGCCTTCAAACCGAGGTGGGCCGCAACAGCTGCCACCTGTCGCGTGTGGTTGGACTGGTAACCGCCGATGGACACGAGGGTGTCTGCGCCCGAGGCGATGACGTCGGGGACGATGTACTCGAGCTTGCGGACCTTGTTACCGCCGTACGCCAGGCCGCTGGAGACATCCTCGCGCTTGGCCCAGATCTGCGCGCCGCCGAGGTGGTTGCTCAGGCGAGCGAGGTGGTGGACCGGGCTCGGTCCGAACGTGAGCGGGTAGCGGGGGAACTCATGGAGCTTCATGCGTGGGAATCCTCGGTTTCGTTGCTCGTGCCGGTGTCGGCGGTGGCGGGGTCCGAGACGTTGGCATCGCCCTCGGTAAGCAGGTAGGTCCAGATAGACTCGGCGATCTCCGCAGCGCCCAGCGCGTCGCCGAGGGCGCAGCGCGCGATCAGCTGGTCGTGGCGCAGTGTCGAGAGCTCGGCGTGCTCCGACGAGAATTGTGCGCGTTCTGCTCGCAGGAGGACCGGTTCATACAGGCGCAGCACCGTTCGTATTGCATCGTTGTCGGCGATTTCGACCAGGATGCCGTGAAAGAGTTCGTCGGCGGCGATGGCGCCGTCGATGTCACCGCACCGGAGCGCTGCGGCGAACAGGCGATTCGCAGCACGCATCCGCTCGATCGTGTTCGAGTCGAGTCGCGGCACTGCTGCAATCGCAGCGAGACGGTGCATGGCCGCTACGACATCGCGAGCCTCACTGGTGGCCCGACGTTCGATCGGCGAGATGATTGTCGCCCGTCCCGGTGTCGTCTGGACGAGTCCCGCGTGTGCGAGCTCGAGCAGCGCCTCGCGAACAGGTGTGCGGCTCACGCCCAGCCACTGCGCAATGTCGGCGTCACGCACCTGTTCGCCCGGCGCGAGGGTGCCGTCCACGATGGCGGCGCGCAGCCGTGCTTGTACCTCGTCGCGGAGGAGGGGGCGGTGGGTGCCCGCTGTCGAGGGGACCGGCATGCAATATATTGCATACGGAACGACGCGTGTCTGTCAACTCCGACCGACGGGGTTCAGGCCAGGTGTCCGGCGGGGACGTCGAGATCGCGGGTGTACGTCAGCGTCGTGATCACGGCGATCTCGAGCGCGCGCGTGATGTCGGCTTGGGGGAGCGACGCCGCGCCGGGTGGTGCGTTCTCGGCATCCCATGGCACATGGATGAAGCCCGCCCGCAGTCCCGGGGTGTTCACGCTCACGTGTGCGAGCGTGAAGAACACGTCGTTGCAGACGAACGAGCCGGCCGATAGCGACACGGAGGCGGGGATGCCGCTGGCCGCGATCTCCGTGGCGATCGCCTTGACGGGGAGCGAGGATGCGTACGCGAGGGGCGCGCCGGGGATGCTGGCGGTGTCGACGGGCTGATGCCCCGCGTTGTCGGGAATGCGGGCGTCGCGCAGATTAACGGCGATGCGCTCCGGCGTGATGGCGTCGCGACCGCCGGCCAGGCCTGTCGCAATGACGACATCGGGCCTGTGTGTGGCGACGAGCTCGATCAGCTCTGCGCCAGCGCGCGCGAAATCCACGGGAAGTACTGCCGTGACCAGTCGAGCCGGCCCGTTCCACGCGGCGCCCAATCGCACTACCGCGTCGCCTGACGGATTCGTCTGATCACCGGCGAACGGTTCGAAGCCGGTCAGAAGCACGGTCGACATGCCTTCACGGTACGTCGAGGATGCCGGTAGAATATGCTGACACGATTTAGCAACGCGGAGGAGGTCGTCAGGACCGAGCCGCAGACGCCCCCGGAGTGCTGCTCATGACCCATCCGATCCAGCTCATCGCCTATGCCGACCGCCTGGGAGGGACGATTCCCGCGCTCGGTGAAGTAGTACGCGACCGATTCGCTGGAGCCTTCGGCGGCGTTCACATCCTTCCTTTCTTCACGCCCTTCGACGGCGCCGACGCCGGGTTCGACCCCGACGATCACACGACAGTCGACCCTCGGCTGGGCACGTGGGACGATGTCCGCGCCCTCTCTGACGACCTCGATGTCATGGTGGATGTCATCGTCAATCACGTGTCTGCCCGCTCGCCGCAGTTCCGCGACGTCATCCAGAACGGGGACCAGTCGCGCTACGCGGAGATGTTCCTGACGATGGGAACTGTCTTCCCGGACGGTGCGACAGAAGCCGATCTGCTGCGGATCTATCGGCCCCGTCCCGGGCTCCCGTTCACTCCGTATCCGTGGGGCGAGTCGACCCGGCTGGTGTGGACCACCTTCACCGCGGCACAGGTCGACATCGATGTGCGCAGTGCTGCGGGGTCCGCGTACCTCCTTTCGATCCTGGATGCCCTGCGCGATGCTGGCACACGGATGATTCGCCTGGACGCTGTCGGTTATGCGGTGAAGACGCCGGGCAGCTCGTCGTTCATGACGCCTGAGACCTTTGCTTTCATCGATGAGCTGACCGTGCTGGCGCACGAGCGCGGGCTCGAGGTCCTCGTCGAGGTTCACTCGTTCTACCGTCGCCAGATCGAGATCGCCCAGCGCGTCGACCGTGTGTACGACTTCGCGCTTCCGCCCCTGGTGCTGTTCGCTGCCGCGACAGGAGATCACGCGCCGCTGGCGCGCTGGATCGCTGAGCGGCCCGAGAACGCCGTGACCGTGCTGGACACTCACGACGGCATCGGCATCGTGGACGTGGGGCCCGACGCGGCGACGGGGGAGCCCGGGCTTCTGGATGCCACCCAGCTCGACGCGTTGGTCGAAGCGATCCACGACGCCACGGGCGGGCAAAGCCGGGCGGCAACGGGCGCGGCGGCTTCGAACCTCGACATCTATCAGGTCAACAGCACTTTTTACGACGCCCTGCGCCGCGATGATCGGGCGTACCTGGCAGCACGTGCAGTGCAGCTGTTCTTGCCCGGCATCCACCAGATCTATTACGTCGGGGCTCTCGCTGGAACCAATGACATGGATCTGCTCGGGCGCACCGGGGTCGGGCGCGACATCAACCGCCACATCTACAGCGACGCCGACGTGACGCGCGACCTCGAGCGGCCTGTCGTTGCCGCTCTGTTGGAGCTGTGCCGATTCCGCGCTGGCGCCCCGGGGCTCGACGGGGCCTTCCAGTCGCGGCTCGATGACGACGGATGGTTGCACATGCGGTGGGAGTCGGCATCCGGATGGTCCGAGCTGCGGGCGCGGCTGGACCAGGGCCAGGCCGAACTCCGCTGGGCGCGTGCCGACGGGCGCGAGCACGCTACGGCGGACCTGCTCGAGCAGCCTCCCACCGATGGGTGAGGCCCGGACGCCTTCGGCTCGCCGTTCGCTGAACCGGTGCGCCGCCGCGGCCTAGACTTGACGCTCGTGGTCACCCGTCTCTCGCATTACTTCCTCCGCACGCTTCGCGAAGACCCCGCCGACGCCGAGGTCACCAGCCACAAACTCCTGGTGCGCGCCGGCTACATCCGGCGTCAGGCACCCGGCATCTTCGCGTGGCTGCCACTGGGCCTGCGGGTCAAGGCGAAGCTCGAGCAGATCATCCGCGACGAGATGGCTGCCGCGGGAGCCTACGAAGTGCACTTCCCGGCGCTGTTGCCCCGGGAGCCCTACGAAGCGTCGGGGCGCTGGGAGTCTTACGGCGACGGTATCTTCCGCCTCCAGGATCGCAAGGGCGCCGACTATCTGCTCGCGCCGACCCACGAGGAGATGTTCACGCTCCTGGTGAAGGACCTCTACTCCTCGTACAAGGATCTGCCGCTGGCGATCTACCAGATCCAGGACAAATACCGCGACGAGGCTCGGCCGCGCGCGGGGCTGCTGCGCGGGCGTGAGTTCACGATGAAGGATGCCTACTCCTTCGACTACACGGATGCCGGGCTCGATGCGTCGTACCAGGCCCAGCGTGACGCGTACGAGCGAATCTTCCAGCGGCTCGGGCTCGAGTACGTCATCGTCAACGCCGACAACGGGCTGATGGGCGGCGCTCGCAGTGAGGAGTTCCTGCATCCGACCCCCGTCGGGGAAGACACCTTCGTTCGCAGCGCCGGGGGATACGCCGCCAATGTCGAGGCCTTCACCACGGTCGTTCCTGCACCCCTGCCGTTCGATGGCCTTCCGGACCCGGTGATCTTCGACTCGCCCGACACCCCGACGATTGCCACGCTGGTAGACCACCTCAACGCGAACGAGGCTGCCCCGGCTCCCGGCATCGCCGGTCCCGCCACGGATGGCGACACGACGTGGACGGCAGCTCACACGCTGAAGAACGTGGTGCTCGCGCTGACCCACCTCGACGGCACCCGCGAGATCGTCGTGGTCGGTATCCCTGGAGACCGCGACATCGACGACAAGCGCGCCGAGGTGGCCTTCGCGCCCGCCGCCGTCGAGGCGGCGACGGCTGACGATTTTGAGAACAGCCCGTTGCTCGTGAAGGGCTACATCGGTCCCTGGTCACCGACGGGGGCGATTCTCGGCGAAGAGTCGGCGACCGGCATCCGGTATCTCCTCGACCCGCGTGTCGTGGAGGGTACGTCGTGGGTCACTGGCGCGAACATCGACCAGAAGCATGTCCACTCACTCGTGGCGGGACGGGACTTCAGCGGCGACGGTTTCGTCGAGGTAGCGAACGTTCTGCCCGGCGACCCGGCACCGGATGGCTCGGGACCCGTCGAACTGGCGCGTGGAATGGAGATCGGTCACGTCTTCCAACTCGGCCGCTTCTTCGCCGAGACGCTTGGCCTGAAGGTTCTGGATGAGAACGGCAAGCTCGTGACGGTGACGATGGGCTCCTACGGCATCGGCGTCACGCGGATCCTTGCGATCATCGCTGAGCTGAGCAACGACGAGAAGGGTCTCATCTGGCCGACTGCCGTGGCACCCTTCGATGTGCATGTCGTCGCCACGGGCAAGGACGCCGTCGCGTTCGACCTTGCGGAACAGGCAAGCGCGCGACTTGAGGCGGCCGGTCTCGAGGTCGTTTACGATGACCGGCCCAAGGTTTCTCCGGGGGTGAAATTCGGCGACGCAGAGCTTGTCGGCGTGCCACGCATCCTCGTGGTCGGACGGGGAGCGGCGGCCGGTGAGGTCGAGCTCTGGGATCGCCGCACCGGCGAGCGCGAGACGATGACGCTTGACGACGCCATCGCTCGCCTCGCGCCGTGAGGTATCAGTAGGCGATCTTCGCGTGCCGGACGATGTCGTCGTCCGGTGTGTCGCGGGTCACCAGCGCCTTCAGCATCCCGGCGGCCTGCGCCAACCGGTTCTGTCCGGGTTCCCAGAACTCCACTTCGACCGGGCTCACCCGCAGGAGGGTGATCCCGGGCGTATCGAGCCCGTCCTCGAACCACACCTCCAGCGACGGCGAGTACAGCTCTTGCATGAGTGCATCGTCGTGGACGACGCGGGCGTGACCGGCGACCGAGACGTAGCGCATGCCCTTCGGGTCGCAGTAGGACAGTCCGACCTCGTCATCTGCTTCGGCCTCGTCGACCTTCTTGGTGTGCTCGGCCGTGAAGAACCAGATGTCTCCGTTCTCGTCCATCCGGCGTGTGCTCATCGGGCGGCTCACCAGATTGCCGCCGTCATCGCGCGTCGTGAGCATCGTGATGTCGATGTCTTCGACGAGTTCCTTGGCGCGGGTGCGGGCTTCGGTTCCTGTCAATTCCGTCATGTCGGCAGGATGTGGGTCATCCCCTCGCGCGCGCGAGGGGATTGACACGGGTCACAGGTCTGCATATCGGGCGCGGAAGAAACAGAAGAGCCCGTATGCGGCGAAGCCTGTGCCGACGCCGATGACGAGTGCCGGGCCGGCCGGTAGCGCGAGCAGGGAGTGGATCGCTTCGTCCAATCCTCCGGCGGCGTCTGGGTCGGTGGTGACCGCCGCGATCACGACCAGGATGCCCACGACGGCAAGCGCGAGGCCCTTTGCGACGTATCCCACGATTCCGAGCACTGTCACCGTCATCCCGAGCCCCCCGCCCGGGTATGACATCTTCTTCTGGAAGCCGCGGGTCACGCCGACACCGGCGTAAGCAACGCCGGCGATGAGGATGCCGATCCCCAGGATGCCAAGCACGATCGGTCCCGCGAACAGCGAGAGCACGCCCTCGCTGGCATCCTCCGCGCTCTGTTCACTGTTGGGCCGCGCGCCCAGTGCAATTGCTGCCGCCAGCACCGCAAGGATCAGGTAGACGACCCCGCGGCCCCAGGAGGCTATTCTGCGCCGCCACCTGTCGGGCTCATCAGAGCCGCGTACGACAAGGCCGTCCGCGAGCTGATAGGCGCCGAGCACGGCAAGCAGCGCGGCAATCACCCAGACGAGGATGATGCCGAACGGCGCCTCGGCAAGTGCGGTGAACGCCCCGCTCTGGCTGGTCTGCTCGCTCGATCCTCCCAGCGCGACAGTGATCACGAGGGTACTCAGGAGCAGATGCACCAGGCCCATCGCGACGTATCCGCCTCTGGCGAGCGCTCGAACGGCGGGATGAGATTGCGCATCGCGCGCGGTATTTTTCACGCTGCCGGGGGCCATGAGGCGAGCGTATCTGCGGTCGGCACGGTCGCGGAGACGGTTGACGTCACCGCGAGCCGATGCAACAGGCGATCGTCAGTGGGCTCAGAGTCCGAACTCCGCACGCACGTGGTCGCGGATCTCGACATACTCCGGGCGATCCCAGAAGAAGAGAAGCTTCTGCGCGATCACCGTGTCGTCGTCGGGTTCGGGCTCGAGCACGAACGTCATGAAGCTCTCGGCGAAGTCTTCGACCACATTGGTGGCGGCGTAGTCGCTGACGAAGTCCTCTTCGTGATCGAGATAGAACTCGTAGGCGAGGTCGGCGTCTGCATTACCAGGATCCGGAGCATCCGACCCGTACCGGGCCCAGAAACCCTGGTCGAAGCCCCACAGCGCCGAATCCGGCTCTGCGCACCCCTCGTCCAGCTGCAGCGTGTCGCAGCTCCACGCAGCGGGGTCGGTCTGGCCCGGAGACAGGCTCAGAATGTGCGCGTACTCGTGGATCATCGTGGGCAGCAGCACATCTTGGTCTGCCCCGTCAGCGAGGTTCACCACGAGTGTCCACCGCGCGGGATCGTCAGTCTGGCGTACGTAGGCCCCCACGTCGCTGGAGTCTGAATCTCCGACACGGAAGTCGCGGATGACGCTGACTGCCACCTCGGGGGTCGCGATCCTCACAAACATGTCCCAGACCGACTCGGTGGTCTCGTCGCCGGTGGGTGACAGCGAAGCATCCGGCTCGACGGTGTAGACCTGGACGACGCCGAGATCCTCGTCATCCTCGGTGTAGACCTCGCCGTCGCTGTACTGGCCGGAGCCGCTCTCGTCGACGACGCCGAAGTCGGTGAATGCTGTCAGCGAGCAACCCGAGAGCGCCAGGAGAAGGGCGACGAGGGCGGTTCCGGCGGCGGGCAGTGTTCGCCTGCGGGTCATTGCTGTGCTCCGTGGAGGTGATCGCGGTGCTTCTGGGACTGCCGCTTTTTGGTGATGAGATCCAGCGGACCGGTGACGGTGAGTTCGTCTTCCCAGCACTCGATCCCCGTGACGCCGGGCAGCAGGTCGCGGGTGAAGACGGGATCGCGGCCCTCCCGGCGTTGGCGGGTGTAGTCGCGCAGCAGGCGGAAGGCGATGCCCGACAGCAGCGCGATGGCGATGAGGTTGATCAGTGCCATGACCCCCATGACGCCGTCGGCGAAGCTCCACACCAGGTCGGCAGAGGCGAGCGAGCCGAGGAGCACGGCGAGAACAACGGCAACACGGTAGGCCGGGAGGATGCCGCGTCGGGTGGTGATGAACTCGATGTTGGACTGGCCGTAGTAGTAATTGCCGAGGATCGACGAGAACGCGAGCAGGAAGATGATGATGCTCAGCGCAATGTTCGACCACTCTCCGAGCGTGGAGACAAGCGCCCCCTGGGTGAGGGCGATCCCTCGCGATGCGCCCGCCAGATCAGGGACAGACACCAGGATGATGAAGGCGGTGATCGAGCAGACCAGGAAGGTGTCGAAGTAGACGCCCAGCGACTGCACCAGACCCTGCTTGACCGGGTGCGTGACGGCGGCGCTGGCACCCGCGTTCGGAGCTGAACCGAGGCCCGCCTCGTTCGAGAACATGCCGCGTCGTACACCCGTCAGCACGATGTATCCGAACGTCGCGCCGACGACTTCGTTGAACCCCCACGCCTGCGTGAAGATCTCCCCGAAAACGACAGGGAGCTGATCGATGTGGATGGCGACCACCGCAAGGCCGAGCAGCAGGTAGGCGAGCGCCATGAGCGGCACCAGGGTCTGGGTGACTGACGCGATACGACGGATGCCGCCGAAGACCACGAGCGCCGTCAATAGGGCCACAATCACCCCGGTGACCGGGCCGACCCATCCGGCATCCGTCCCGAAGCTCGACGACACCGTGTCGGCGATCGTGTTGGCCTGCAGGGATGAGAACGCGAAGGGGAAGCAGATCAGCAGGATGACGGCAAAGAGCACACCCATCCACCGCGCGCGCAAACCTCGCTGCATGTAATAGGCGGGTCCGCCGCGGAAGCCGCCTTCGGCGTCGCGCACCTTGAACAGCTGCGCGAGCGAGGACTCGATGAAGCTCGATGACGCGCCGATCAGCGCCATGAGCCACATCCAGAACACTGCTCCGGGTCCGCCCAGCGCGATCGCGGTTCCCACCCCCGCGATGTTGCCGACGCCCACTCTCGAGGCCGCCGAAATCGTGAAAGCCTGGAACGACGACACGGACTGCGGTGCGCCGTCGGTTGTTCGCGGCGTCTTGTCGGTGAGGGTGCGGAACATCTCCGGGAAGAGCCGGATCTGCACGACGCCCGATCGCACCGTGAAATACAGGCCCAGTCCGACGACGACCGGAAGCACCGCCCAGGTCCAAAACAGGTCACCCCACTCGACGATGAGGGAAATGACGTCATCCACGGCATCAGTATGTCGGTTCCGGGATGGAATGAGCGACCAACACGGGACGAGCAAAGGAGCGATCGGGTAACGTGGGATGATTCCGCGCGGCGTGTGATTCGCGACGGGTAGAGCTGAATAGGGAGGTCACGATGGACATCGATCTGACACTGCTCAGAACGGTCGAGCGCGAGAAGGACATTCCGTTCGACGAACTCGTTCGCATCATCGAGCAGGCGATTCTGACCGCCTATGCAAAACACACCTCGCCAACCGGCGAGGCACCCGAGGGTGCGCGCGCTCAGCTGGACCGTAAGACGGGCCACGTCGCGATCTTTGTGCCGCTGCTGGATGACGAGGGTGTGGTCATCGGCGAAGAGGAGACCACGCCCGAGAACTTCGGTCGCATCGCGGCCTTCGCCGCCAAGCAGGTCATCAGCCAGCGCCTGCGAGACATCGCCGACGACGCCGTCCTCGGCGAGTTCCGGGGCAAAGAGGGCGACATCGTCGCCGGTGTCGTCCAGCAGGGACCGAACCCGCGCATGGTGCACGTCGACCTCGGCACGGTCGAGGCGATCCTGCCCCCCGAGGAGCAGGTGCCCGGAGAGGACTACGCCCACGGTTCGCGGCTGCGGGTTTATGTGACATCCGTCTCGAAGGGAACGAAGGGTCCGTCGATCACCGTTTCCCGGACGCACCCGGGCCTCGTTCGCAAGCTCTTCGCTCTCGAAGTTCCCGAGATTCCCGCGGGGCTCGTGGAGATCGTGTCCCTCGCGCGTGAGGCGGGGCACCGCAGCAAGATCGCGGTGAAGGCCAACGATCCGTCGATCAACGCCAAGGGAGCCTGCATCGGGGAGCTGGGGCGGCGTGTGCGCGCGGTCACCGAGGAACTTGGCGGCGAGAAGATCGACATCGTCGACTACAGCCCTGACCTCGCGACGTTTGTCGGCAATGCCCTCTCGCCGGCGAAGGTGACTTCCAGCTTCGTGTTGGATGCCAAGACCAAGGCCGTACGGGCCCTCGTGCCGGATTACCAGCTCTCCCTTGCCATCGGCAAGGAGGGACAGAACGCGCGGCTTGCCGCAAAACTCACGGGCGCGAAGATCGACATCCAGCCCGACAGCATTCTCGACGAGTCCTGATCGGCCGAGCCTCGCGTGGGCTGGCCCGGGAGGGCAGGTGTAGGATGGAACCTGTACGAACGTGCGTCGGATGTCGCACGCGTTCTTCCCGATCGGCGCTTCTTCGCGTCGTGGCCATCGAATCCTCACTCGTCTGGGACGAGCGGGCTTCGATGCCGGGGCGGGGTGCGTGGGTTCATCCGACGCGAGAGTGCGTCGACGCGGCACTGAAGCGTCGGGCCTTCGTACGCGCGCTTCGCGCCCCAGGTTCTCTGGATTCGCAAGCGCTCACGAAACGGCTGAACGAGAAACGGCTGAATGGCAATGGACACAAAGTGAACGGCTCGAAATGAGACCCGTCCGCAACTAGTGGTCCGCCCCTGTCTGGGTGGACCCCAGACAGGAGAACTGTGGCAAAACCACGCGTGCACGAGATCGCATCCGAACTCGGCATTGACAGCAAAGTGGCTCTCGCGAAGCTGAAGGAGCTCGGCGAATTCGTCAAGAGCCCCTCTTCGACGATCGAGCCTCCCGTCGCGCGGAAGCTGCGCGCGGCGTTCGAGGGACAGGGCGCTGACGCAGCCAAGGGCAGCGGCACGACCGCACCCTCGAGCGCGTCAGGCGCGCGCCCCGCCCCGCGTCCCGGCGCGACGTCAGGTCGCTCGGGATCGCGCCCGGCTGCAACTCCCGGGGCTGCGACCCCGGGACCGCGTCCCGGCCCGCAGCCGGCGGAGAAGGCGGAAGCTCCCGCCCCGGCGGCATCCGCACCCGCTGCGCCTACGGGGTCCAGCGCGCCGGCGTCCGAAGGCAACTCCGCCGACACGGGATCCTCTGCTGCTCCGACGCCGCAGGCTCCGCGTCCCGGTGGCGCACCGCGTCCGGGCAACAACCCGTTCGCGTCGCAGCAGGGTATGGGCCAGCGCCCGGCCGGCCCGCGTCCGGGCAACAACCCGTTCGCGTCGCAGCAGGGTATGGGCCAGCGCCCGACTCCTGCCAACATCCCGCGGCCTCAGGCTCCGCGTCCTGGTTCGCCCGGACGCCCCGGTGGCCCCGGCCGGCCGGGCGGCGCAGGCCGTCCCGGCGGTGGCGGTCGCCCCGGTGCACCGTTCCAGCAGCGTCCCGGCGGCGCCGGTCGTCCCGGTGGCGGCGGTGGGTTCGCTCGTCCCGGCGCGCCTGGTGGCGGTGGCGGTTTCCCCGCCCGTCCCGGTGGCGGCGGCCGTGGCCGCGGTCCTGGCGGTGGCACCGCCGGTGCCTTCGGTAAGGGCGGTGGCAAGTCCAAGCAGCGCAAGTCGCGTCGGGCGAAGCGTCAAGAATTCGAGATGAGGGATGCCCCGCAGGTCGGCGGCGTCAACGTCCAGAAGGGCAACGGCGAGATCATCCGCCTGCGCCGCGGCGCGTCGATCTCGGACTTCGCCGACAAGCTCGAAGCGATCCGCGGCTACACGGTGCAGCCCGGCACCCTCGTGACGATCCTGTTCAACCTCGGTGAGATGGCAACTGCCACCGAGTCGCTGGATGAGGCGACCTTCGAGGTCCTCGGTGAAGAGCTCGGCTACAAGATCCAGATGGTCTCGCCCGAGGACGAGGACAAGGAGCTGCTCGAAGGCTTCGGTCTGAATCTCGAGCAGGAGCTCGCTGAGGAGGACGACGAAGACCTCGAGATCCGTCCTCCCGTCGTGACCGTGATGGGTCACGTCGATCACGGTAAGACCCGCCTGCTCGACGCCATCCGTCGGACCAACGTCGTGGCGGGTGAAGCCGGTGGCATCACGCAGCACATCGGTGCGTACCAGGTGTGGACCGAGCACGAGGACATCGAGCGTGCCATCACCTTCATCGACACCCCGGGTCACGAGGCCTTCACGGCCATGCGTGCCCGAGGTGCGCAGGTGACCGACCTTGCGATCCTCGTGGTCGCTGCCGACGACGGCATCATGCCGCAGACGGTGGAGGCGCTCAACCACGCGCAGGCGGCGAACGTGCCGATCGTCGTGGCGGTCAACAAGGTCGACAAGCCCGACGCCAACCCGCAGAAGGTCCGCCAGCAGCTGACCGAGTACGGTCTGGTGGCCGAAGAGTATGGCGGCGACGTCATGTTCGTCGACGTGTCAGCGCGCCAGGGAACCGGCATCCAGGATCTGCTGGACGCCGTCCTGCTGACCGCGGATGCCGGCCTGGACCTGCGTGCGAACCCGAACAAGGACGCCCGCGGTGTGGCGATCGAAGCCAAGCTCGACAAGGGCCGTGGTTCGGTGGCGACAGTGCTCATCCAGTCCGGAACGCTGCGCGTCGGTGACGCGATCGTCGCGGGTACCGCGTACGGCCGTGTCCGCGCGATGGTCGACGAGAACGGCGATCCGGTCGAGGAGGCGGCTCCCTCGCGTCCGGTCCAGGTGCAGGGTCTGAACTCCGTGCCCCGCGCCGGTGACGTGTTCATCGTGACCGACGAGGACCGTATGGCCCGGCAGATCGCCGAGAAGCGTGAGGCCGCCGAGCGCAACGCCCAGCTGGCCAAGGCGCGCAAGCGCATCTCGCTCGAGGACTTCACCCGTGCCCTCGAGGAGGGCAAGGTCGAATCGCTCAACCTCATCATCAAGGGCGACGTCTCCGGTGCCGTCGAGGCGCTGGAGGAGTCGCTGCTCAAGATCGAGGTCGACGACTCGGTGCAGTTGCGCATCATCCACCGCGGTGTCGGTGCGATCACCGAGTCCGACGTGAACCTGGCGACGATCGACAACGCGATCATCCTCGGATTCAACGTGCGACCGGACTCGAAGGCTCGCGAGCGCGCTGCCCGCGAAGGTGTCGACATCCGGTTCTACTCGGTCATCTACAACGCGATCGACGACGTCGAACAGTCCCTCAAGGGTCTGCTCAAGCCGGAGTTCGAAGAGGTGCAGTCGGGCGTGGCCGAGATCCGCGAGGTGTTCCGCTCCTCGAAGTTCGGCAACATCGCCGGATGTATCGTCCGCAGCGGCACGATCACCCGCAACGCCAAGGCGAGCGTCATCCGCGAGGGTGTCGTCATCGCCGACGGCCTCGCTATCGAGTCGCTCCGCCGGTTCAAGGATGACGTCACCGAGGTTCGCACCGACTACGAGTGCGGTATCGGGCTCGGCAAGTTCAACGACATCCAGGTCGGCGACGAGATCGAGACGACGGAGCTTGTGGAGAAGCCGCGCGGCTGAGGACCACGACACGCTGTGACTCGGGATGTCCCGCCCATTGAGGTCGGGACATCCTGAGTCTCGGCGGTTGGAAGCGCAAGGAGAGATGAGATGACTGGGGAACGTCAGGCACGTATGGCCGACCGGATCAAGGTGCTCGTTGCCGAGCGTCTCGAGAAGGGTCTGCGCGATCCTCGCATGGGGTTCGTGACGATCACTGATGTTCGCGTCACGGGCGACCTGCAGCACGCGTCAGTGTTCTACACGGTTCTTGGAAGCGACGAGGAGAGGGCATCGACAGCTGATGCCCTGCGCGCGGCAACCGGCATGCTCCGCAGCGAGGTCGGGCGAAAGCTCGGCGTGCGGTTGACCCCGACTCTCGAATTCATCCACGATGGACTGGCCGAAGACGCCGGGCACATCGAGGAGCTGCTTCGTGAGGCGCGTGAACGGGACGATGCCGTTGCCGGTCTTGCAGCATCGGCGACGTATGCCGGCGATGCCGACCCGTACGTGGCGCCCCGCATCCTTGCCGACGACGAGGACTGAGTTCCCTCAGTCGAGCACCGTTCTGCTCCGCACGGAGCCGGACACACCTGAGTACAGCGAACGTCCCCAGTGGCGGGCGCGCTCGAGTTCACCGGTTACGAGTGGGCCCTGGACGTCGGTGACATAGAAGCTGCGTGAGGCCACGGGAATGAAGCCGCGCGTTCGGCCTTCCTTTGCCGCAGCCCGACTGGCCGATCCCGGCACCCACCGCTGTTTGGTGTGGGTGTCGAACGTGACCAGGGGAACGGGCGCGGCGAGGCTGACGGCCGCGAGCCAGTCGCGGAGCCCTCTGGCACTGCCTCTGACGGCCCCCCGTGCGACGGCGTCGTGGCGTGTGGTCTCGCGCGACATCGAGAACGCGTGGGTCGGGCCGCCGGCAACGACCAGAGTGGCATCAGCCGGGACGGTCAGCAGCGCGCTGTCGACATCCGTGATCGACACATCCGACCACTCAGCCAGCCCCTCGGCGGTCGCTCGGGCGATGTCTCGGGTGTTGCCGAACATCGACTCGTAGATCACGAGAGTCTTCACGAGTGTTGAGGTTAGGGTGTCGCGCGTGCCTCGCCTAGGGACTTTCGCCCCCGCGGCAGGCAGGCAATGTCGGCTTCGAGCTCGATGAGGCCATCGGCGATGAGTGAATCGATCGCGCGGTCACGTTGTGTCCGATCCGGCCAATCCGGCGCGAGGGTTTCGGCTGCGACGGGGGAGGGTGCGGCCTCGCGGAGAGCCCGCAGTACGAGGCCGCGAACCTGGCGGTCACTTCCCTCATACGCTGCCTGTCGCGGGCGTCGGTCTCCGGTGTCGGGGTAGCCGGCAGCTCGCCACGCGCATCTCTCTGCGACCGGGCACGCATCGCAACGCGGCGCTCGGGCCGTGCACATCGTCGCGCCGAGCTCCATCGTCGCGGCATTGAAGAGCGCGGCATCCTTCCGCTCGAGGGGGAGGAGGGCTGCCATGGCATCGAGGTCACGCCGGGACGGAGGACCGGGCTGAGATCGTCCGTCGATCACGCGCGCGAGCACTCGGCGCGTGTTCGTATCGACGACCGGATGCCGCTCACCGTAGGCGAAGACCGCCACCGCACGGGCCGTGTAGTCGCCGATGCCGGTCAGTGCCAGGAGGGCTTCCACGTCGCGGGGAACCACACCGCCGTGTCGTGTGGTGATCTCTTCAGCTGCACGGTGCAACCACAGCGCGCGCCGGGGGTATCCGAGATTGGCCCACTGGGTGACGGCCTCGGCGGGAGACGCCTCCGCGAGATCGGCGGGCGTCGGCCAGCGCTGCAGCCACGCTTCCAGGTGCGGAATCACACGAGCGACCGGTGTCTGCTGCAGCATGAACTCGCTGACCAGGATCGCCCACGCACCCGTGCGCGGTTCCCGCCAGGGTAGGTCTCTCGCGTTGCGCCGGAACCACTCATTGAGATCGGAAGCGAGCGGATGCACGGCCCTCAGCCTATGCGTCCCGCGCTGAGGTCGGATTGCGGTGGCTCGGGCGGGCCGCAGGGGAGTCGGCCCTCGCCGAATAGGCTGGAGGCATGCGTCTGCCCGCCACACCGACAGTGACGCTGATGCGTGAACTTGTCAGTGCGCTGCCCCGGCGGCGGCTGGCGGGCCGTTCGATCGTCGCTGTAGACGGGGCTGACGGGGCCGGGAAGACCGTGTTCGCGGACACCCTGGCCGCTGTCATGAACGACCTCGGCGTGGTGGCGATCCGCGCATCCATCGACGGATTCCACCGGCCTCGCGCAGAGCGCTACGCGCGCGGTAGGCGCTCGCCCGAGGGGTTCTACCTCGACTCCTACGACTACGCGACGTTCCGCCGCGTTCTGATCGACCCGTTTCGCGAGGGCGGGCTGACCGGAGCGACCACGGGCTTTCAGGTGGCGGCGTTCGATCTCGAGCGCGACATCCCCGTTGAAGCAGAGTGGACGACGGCGCCGCAGGATGCCGTGCTCGTCGTCGACGGCATCTTTCTGCACCGGCCCGAGCTCATCGACGTCTGGGACTGGTCGTTTTGGCTTGATGCTCCGGCTACCGTGCGCTTCGCTCGTATGGCGGAGCGCGACGGCACCGACCCCGACCCGGATGCGGCGTCGAACGAGCGCTATCGCGTGGGCCAGGAGATGTACATCGCACGCGTGGATCCCGCAGCTCTCGCCGCGGTTCGCATCGACAATTCCGATCCGACGAACCCGAAGGTCATCAGATGAGCGATCCGAGCGGCATCCTGCTCGTCGACAAGCCGGGTGGCATGACCAGCCATGACGTGGTTGCCCGCGCGCGGCGCGCGCTCGGCACGCGAAAAATCGGCCATGCCGGAACCCTCGATCCGATGGCCACGGGACTGCTCGTGCTGGGTGTCGGGGCATCGACACGCCTGTTGACCTTCATGGTGGGACTTGACAAGACCTATGAGGCGACGATCCGCCTCGGCGTCTCGACCGGCACCGATGATGCGGAGGGCGAGGTCATCGCGGCGGTGGCGGCCGATGCGGTGACCGACGCCGACATCCGCACCGGCATCGACGCGCTCACCGGGACGATCGACCAGATTCCCAGTTCCGTTTCCGCGATCAAGGTCGACGGGCGACGCGCGTACGACCGCGTACGAGCGGGTGAGCAGGTAGAGCTTGCGGCTCGCACTGTGACGGTGTCGCGATTCGAGGTTCGCCACACGCGCCGGGCTGCGACGGATGCCGATGGTGCCGCGCTGCCGGTGATCGATCTCGGTGTCTCGGTCGATTGCTCGAGCGGAACCTACATCCGCGCACTCGCCCGAGACCTCGGCGCTGCCCTGGGCGTGGGGGGACACCTGACCGCGCTGCGACGCACCCGCATCGGCCCGTTCCTGGTTGCCGATGGGACGAGGATCGACGACATCTCAGCCGTTCGACTGCTCCCACCGGCGGCGGTCGCCGGGACGGTTCTCGGAGCGGTCCCCGTGTCAGCGGAGGAGGCGCGCGACCTCCGTCAGGGCAAACGGATCCTCGGGGCGGCGGAGCGGCTGTCGTCGGGAACTGCGGCAATCGACCCTGACGGGCGGCTCGTCGGCATCCTGGAACGGCGCGGCAATGATCTGAAGAGTGCGATGAATATGGCGGAGGGGTCATGATCCTGTGGTTCACCTACGTGCAGGTGGGAGTGGCAGTCCTGGGAGGTCTGCTGTGCGTCATCCTGGGTCTTACCGGGCGTCGCCCGAGTGACTACACCGTTGGGGCCCTCGCGCTGTTGGAGCTTCTGCTGGTGGCGCAGGTCGTCATCGCCATCGTGGCTCCCTTCGTCGGTAACCTTCCGACCGGGAGCGTCCTCGAGTTCTGGGTCTACCTCGTCTCGGCGGCGCTTCTTCCGCCAGCAGCGGTGATCTGGGCCCTGCTGGAGCGCAGCAGGTGGAGCACCGTCATCATGGGGATCGCGGCTCTTTCCGTTGCGGTGATGGTGTGGCGGATGCAGGTCATCTGGACGATCCAGATCGGATGAGGCACGTCCGCGAGGTCGCGGCTCGCCCCGAGACCGGCCGCGCGGGACGTAGGATGAATGCCGCTATGACTACGCCTTCCCGACCCCGCATGACCGGAATCGGACGGGTACTCGTGATCGTCTACGCGATCATGGCTCTCGCGGCCACCGGTCGCTCGTTCGTCCAGATTGTGCGCGAATTCGATGAGGCACCTGTCGCATACACGCTGTCCGCGCTCGCCGCGGTCGTCTATATCCTCGCTACCCTCGCGCTGATCTTCGCAGGACGCCGCGGCTGGTACCTGGTCGCCTGGATCGCCATCTCTTTCGAACTGGCGGGCGTCCTCATCGTCGGGACGCTCAGCTACCTCGTCCCCGATATCTTCGGGCATCCGTCGGTGTGGTCGTATTTCGGTGGTCTTGGACCGGACGGCTATATCGGATACCTCTTCGTCCCCCTCGTCCTGCCGTTCCTGGGGCTGTGGTGGCTGTGGTCGCACCGTCCTGCCCGCGTCGCCTCTCTCGACGACGTCGCCGCGGTGTCATGATCGTTTTTCGGGACCCCGCCGAGGTGCCGCCGGGCTTCGGTCCGAGCGTTGTGGTCATCGGTAAATTCGATGGTGTGCACTCCGGCCACCGCGCGGTGATCGACCGAGCGCGGGTGAAGGCAGTGTCGCTCGGCGCGACAGTGGTCGCCGTCACCTTCGACCGCAATCCGCTAGCGCTGCTGGCCCCCGACAAGTGCCCCGAGAACCTCATTGGGGTGAACCAGAAAGTACGTCTGCTTGCCGATACCGGCGTGGACGCCGTGCTGGTGTTGCGCTTCGACGAAGATCTCGCGTCTCTGGCAGCTGACGAGTTCGCCAGTCTCGTTCTGGTGGACGCATTGGCCGCCGAGGCCGTGTTGGTCGGCGCCGACTTCCGCTTCGGTCGGGGTGGCGTCGGTACTGCGCAAACCCTCACCGCTTTCGGTCTCAGCCACGGCTTCGAGGTTGACGTCGTCCATGACGTGCGAGCTGCCGACCGAGGCAGGCGCGTCTCGTCGACATGGATTCGGGAGCTCCTGAGCTCCGGGGACGTCGTGGGCGCGCGCAAGTTGCTCGGCCGCGACCATTCGGTCGTCGGCGAGGTCGTTCACGGACTCAAGCGTGGAAGAGAGATCGGGTACCCGACCGCGAACCTCAGCGACGACCTCGAAGGGTTCGTTCCGGCCGACGGTGTGTATGCCGGCTGGCTCATCGATCAAGCGGATGCCAGTGGCCTGCGCCCCGGCATCCGATACCCGGCGGCGATCAGCATCGGCACGAACCCGACGTTCGATGACGTCGCATCGCGGCAGGTCGAGGCGTACGTGCTCGACGAGACCGATCTTGACCTTTACGGCCGTCAGATCGAGCTGCGGTTCGTCGAGCGCATTCGCGGCATGGGCGCATTCGAGGGTATCGAGGCCCTCGTCGCCCAGATTGCGAACGATGTCGAGCGCACCCGCGAGATTCTCGCGCGTGATCAGTCAACGGACTGACCACCGCCGCTTACCGCTCAGTAGGAGGACTCGTCCACCGCGCCGCTGGCCGTTCCGCCGGCAGCGATTCTTCGAAGCTCGCCGAGGATCGTCGCGCTGCCGCTTGTTCCCAGTCGGGTTGCGCCGGCGTCAAGCATCGCGATTGCGTCCTGGAGACTGCGTACCCCACCTGACGCCTTCACCTGCGTGTCCGGCCCGACGGTTCGCCGCATGAGGCTGACAGTTTCGACCGTCGCGCCCCCGCCGGCAAAGCCCGTCGAGGTCTTCACGAAGTCGGCCCCGGCTTCTTCGGCGAGCCGGGAGCCGCGTTCGATCTGCTCATCGTCGAGGAGGGAGACCTCGAGGATGACCTTGGTGACGGCACCGCCCGCGGCCTCGACGACGGCGCGGATGTCGTCACGGACCACATCATCGAACCCCGAACGCAGCGCGCCGATGTTGACCACCATGTCGAACTCGCTAGCTCCGTCCGCGGCGGCCTGTCTGGTCTCCGCCACCTTCGCCGCTGTCGAAGTGGTTCCGTGCGGGAAGCCGATGACGGTGCCGACAGCGACGCCGGACCCCTCGAGGAACTGCACAGCATGGGCGATGTCGGAGGGGCGGACGCACACGCTGAAGACCTTCCAATCCCGGGCGATCGTGAGCTGCTCGTCGACGTCGTCGCGGGTGAACTCGGGCTTCAAGATCGCGTGGTCGATCGTGGCTGCCAGCTGCGCCTCGGTGATCTGTTCGGTGGTCTCGCTCATGCCTTCAGCCTACGCACCGGTCGGCGCGGGGGACACCGGATCAGGCAAGCGCGAGGTATCGTCGCTCGTGCTGTCGAGCCCAAGGAGAACAGGATGCGTTCGAGATCCCTCGCCGCCGTGGTGCTGATCGCGGGCGCCCTCGTGCTCGCTGGCTGTGACGCACTGCCTTCCGAGACTCCTGCGCCCACGGCATCCGAGTCCTCGGCTGCCCCCGCTCCGAGCGAAACGTCGTCGGCCACGCCGTCGCCGACCGCGGAGGCGGGATTCACGCTGCCGGGAGCGTGCGACGCGCTGTACTCGCCCACAATGCTCCAGGAATTGAACAGCACCAACCCGCCGCTGAACGACCCCGGCATCACGATCTACGCGACAGAGAACGTTGCTGCCCTGGAGATCCTGAACTCCGGGATCCCGACGTTGCGTTGCTCCTGGGGTGCCGCCGGGGCGCCGGGGCTCGTAACAAACGTCTCGGTCGTTTCAGCCGACCAATCCACGGCGCTCATGGATGCTTTCGCCGGCTCCGGCATGGCGTGTGAGGAACTCGGCGCCGGCACGGTGTGCCGCATCGAGCAGCAGACCATCGATCGCAATGACAACATCGTGACGATCGGTGAGACGCACTACCTGCAGGGCGATGGCTGGGTTGCAACCCACTGGGTGGACTTTTCGCCCGACGGCTACACGGAGGACATCGTCGCCACGCTGTGGCCCTGACGAGTCCTGCGATGGCGCGCGGGCCACTCGCGCTAGACTAGGGGAGACGCCGCGTCACACTGCACGGTTCGCAGAAGCGAGTGCCCGTGTTGTCGTGAGCCGCAGGTGTCGATGTTCGAGTGAGATCGCGTCTTTGCAGACGCTCATCCGACGCCACGATGGCGGCGGTCACAGATGTACCAACGCTCAGGAGGAGCATGCCGGCTACGGCAACCGCCGCCCAGCGGCGCAAGAAATCCTCGTCCGCACGCCGCGACGATGAGGCCCCGATCATCCCGATCCTCGCGCGCAAGGTGCGCGAGGTCGAGGCGAAGGCCCAGCGCGGCAAGCTCGGGCCGACCAACCGCGTGAAGTTCCAGGTCATTGCGTTCCTCGTGCGCGAGGAGCGGGCCAGGGTCAAGGCCGATACGTCGCTCACGGATGCCGCGCGTGTCGAATTGCTCAAGCGGCTCGACGGTGTCGCGACGATCCTCGCCAAGACCGCTGCGCGGGACACGTCCCTCATCCAGCTGCTCGAAGTCGATCAGGCGACCTCGCCCGTGGCGCGTCGTATGCGCCGCGACTGGCTGCTGGAATCAGGCGCCGAACTCCCGCCGGACGAACTCATCATCACCGACACGCCGGCTCCCGCGCAGCAGGTGGTGCCCGCAGCGCTCGCCGAGCGTCAGGTGGTCCCTGCCTCGATCGAGGCGCGACAGATGGCGAACCCGTTCCTCGCTCCGGATCTCACCGCCCGCGCTCCGCGAGACACCCCCCGTCGCCGCCTTGACGGATGGGAACTCATGGGTCCCCTCTACAAGGCGTTCGAGACCGGCGCCGGAGGCGCGGCGGCATCCATGGAGCTTCCGCCGGTTCCCGAGTTCGATCGGCTCTCACCGCGCGGCCTCGAGATCATGCCTCACCAGTCACGGTTCCTGGAGTCGGTGCGCGAGGGGCACCGCACGTTCCTGCTGGCCGATGAGCCGGGCCTGGGCAAGACCGCGCAATCGGTGCTCGCGGCATCCGTCGCCGGCGCCTACCCGTTGCTTGCCGTCGTGCCCAATGTCGTCAAGATGAACTGGGCTCGCGAGGTTGAGCGGTGGACGCCGCACCGGCGCGCCACGGTCATCTCGGGCGACGGTGAAGATCTGGATGCCTTCGCCGACGTCTTCATCGTCAACTACGAGATTCTCGACCGGCACCTGTCATGGCTCGGCTCGATCGGGCTGAAGGGCATGGTCGTTGACGAAGCCCACTTCATCAAGAACCTCACGTCGCAGCGCTCGCAGAACGTTCTTGCGCTGGCCAGCCGCATCAAGGAGCAGGTCCACAATCCGCTGCTGCTCGCCTTGACCGGTACACCGCTGATCAATGACGTCGAAGACTTCGACGCGATCTGGCGGTTCCTCGGCTGGACCACGGGCGACAAGCCCGGCGCGGAGCTGATGACCAAGCTTGACGAGACGGGGCTCACCCCGGCCGACAAGGCGTTCTATCCCGAAGCGCGCTCCGCCGTGATCTCGATGGGCATCGTGCGGCGCAAGAAGAAGGATGTCGCCGCCGACCTGCCCGATAAGCTCATCGCCGACCTGCCGGTGGAACTCGACGACGAATACGGGCGGTCGATCCGGCAAGCCGAGCAAGAGCTCGGTGCGCGTTTGGCGGCCAAGTACCGGCGCATCATCGACGCGCGCGGCGATCGCGGGCTCGCGCCCGGCGAGATCGACGGGGACATCGTCCGGCTCGTCGCGGAGGGCGAACTCGAAGAGTCGAAGGCGGCCGGTACCGGCAGCGAGAACGTGTTCACGATGGTTCGCCGTATCGGCCAGGCCAAGGCCACTGTTGCCGCCGACTACGCGGCCCAGTTGCAGCGCTCGGTCGGCAAGGTCGTGTTCTTCGCCAAGCACATCGATGTCATGGACGCCGCCGAGCGCCACTTCGCGCAGGCGGGCCTTCGGACAGTCTCGATCCGTGGCGAGCAGACCACGGCAGCTCGCCAGCAGGCGATCGATGCGTTCAACGAGGACGCCGGTGTCGCAATCGCGGTGTGTTCGCTCACGGCGGCCGGCGTCGGCCTGAACCTGCAGGCAGCCTCGAACGTGGTTCTCGCAGAACTCAGCTGGACGGCTGCCGAGCAGACGCAGGCGATCGACCGCGTGCATCGCATCGGACAGGACGAGCCGGTCACGGCGTGGCGGATCATCGCCGCGCACACGATCGACACGAAGATCGCCGAGTTGATCGACACCAAGCAGGGGCTCGCGCTGCGTGCTCTCGACGGTGAAGCTGTCGACCCGGCCTCGAGCGACTCCGTGCAGCTTGCGGCGCTGATGCACCTGCTCCGGCAGGCGCTGGGCGAGGTCGACTGAGCGCCGCGCGCCGGCAGCCGGGGGTGCGTCGAGTAATCACGGCGGCCCGGGGATGGATGCTGCGCGGTGCGGACGCTAGTGTCGGTGGAGGCAACGTCGCCACCTTGCATCCGGAAACACCAACAGGGACGGCACATGAGAATCGGCATCCTCACCAGCGGCGGCGATTGCCCCGGTCTGAACGCGGTCATCCGCGGCGTGGTCCTCAAGGGCACGACGGCATACGGACTCGACTTCGTCGGCATCCGTGACGGATGGCGTGGCGTCGTCGACGGGGACTTCTTCCCGCTCTCGCGCCACGACGTGAAGGGTCTGTCGAAGGTCGGCGGCACGATCCTCGGCACGAGCCGCACCAACCCCTATGAGGGACCTCGCGGCGGAGCCGAGAACATCGCTCGGACGCTCGAGGATGCGGGCATCGACGGCATCCTGGCCATCGGCGGTGAAGGCACGCTCGCCGCGGCCAACCGCCTTTGGAAGGACGGTATCAACGTCCTCGGCGTCCCCAAGACGATCGACAACGACCTGCGCGCCACCGACTACTCGTTCGGGTTCGACACCGCCGTGAACATCGCCACCGATGCGATGGACCGCCTTCGCACGACGGGCGACTCCCACCAGCGGTGCATGGTCGCCGAGGTCATGGGTCGCCACGTCGGGTGGATCGCCTTGCACGCCGGCATTGCAGCGGGAGCGCATGTCATCTGCATCCCCGAAGTCCCGATGTCGATCGACGAGATCTGCCAGCAGGTCACGAGCGCCCATGATCGCGGACGTGCGCCTCTGGTCGTCGTCTCCGAAGGCTTCACCATCACCGGCATGGATGAGGCTCACAGCCACAAGGGTCTGGACGCATTCAACCGTCCGCGCCTCGGTGGTATCGGTGAGCTCATCGCTCCCGAGATCGAGCGGATCACGGGGATCGAGACGCGCGCGACAGTGCTCGGCCACATCCAGCGTGGCGGGTCGCCCTCGGCGTTCGACCGCGTCCTCGCAACTCGCCTCGGACTCCACGCGGCTGACGCGCTCGTCGACGGCGCCTGGGGCCAGATGGTCGCAATGCGCGGAACCGACATCGTCCGCGTCTCGTTCGAAGAGGCGCTCGGCGAGCTCAACACCGTCCCGCTTTACCGCTACGAGGAAGCTGCCGCCCTCTTCGGCTGATCCGCGACATCCGCCCGAACGCTGCCGCTCGCGCACGAGGGTAGGACTTCTTCGCAGCGTAGGACGTGTTGACGTCGATTCGTCCTACGCCGGGGATTTCTCCTACCTCAGGTAGGGGCGCGTCGCTCCTCCCCGGGGGGCATACGACCTGCGGCATCCACACTCTGCGTATCCGAACGCTCGCGTCGGGTCGCGCACGCAAGAGTCGACGGATGCGGAGCGTGGACGAGCTTGTGGCATGGGTCGACGGATGCGGCGGCGCCGCGCACTCACGGTCGATTGCCGCCGCTGGCTTCACCATGCACGTGGTGCGTACTGCTATCGCGCTCGGGGTGCTCGAGCGCGTGCGGCGCAGCTGGCTCGTGGGTCCTGGCTGCGATCCGGCGCGGCGAACCGCGGCGACGGCTGGCGGACGACTCACCTGCCTGAGCGCAGCATCGGCGCTGGGACTATGGACCCCACACCACGACGACGTGCACGTAGCCGTGGAGCCAACGGCGTCGCGGGTCCGTGCTCCCGGAGTACGGCTGCACTGGGGTGGTGGGCCGGCGCCGACCTCGCCGACTCAGACCGCCGAGCCGCTCGTCAATGTGCTCTTCCATGTGGCTCGCTGTGTGCCGCTGGCTGACGCGGCCGCCGTGTGGGAGTCAGCGCTGCGCAGCGGTCGCACCGACCGGTACGTGCTGGAGCGCGTCCAATGGGGGAGCGGGCGGGCGCGGCGGCTGGCGGAGGTGGCATCGCTCCTGTCCGACTCGGGGATCGAAACACACTTCCTCCATCTCATGCACGGCATCGGCGTAACCGTTGCGCAGCAGGTCTGGGTCGACGGACACCCGTTGGACGGGCTGATCGGCGATCGCCTCGCCATTCAGCTCGACGGGTTCGCTCATCACCAAGCATCCGATCGCCGCCGGGATCTTCGGGCTGATGCTCGACTCGCCCTGCGCGGCTTCACCGTCTTGCGCTTCGACTATCATCAGGTCCTGTTCGAGCCCGATTACGTGACGGCGACAGTCACGGATGCCGTCGCTCAGGGCCTCCATCGACAGCCGCTCGCATCCCGCAGGTGGGCGTTCTCGCGGAGGTAGGAGGTGTTGGCGTTGAATCGTCCTACGCCGGTGATTTCTCCTACCTGCGGGAGGAGGCGGGAGGCCGCAGGAGGCGGGAGGCGGCGGCGCGCGCCAGCGGATCAGGCGTCGGCAACCCCGAGGACGTCGAAGATCCAGGCCAGCTCGTAGGCCCGCTCGCGCCACGAGTTGTAGCGCCCGCTGACACCACCGTGCCCGGCTGACATCTCGCATTTCAAGAGCGCGTCGGCACCGACCTCGCGCAACCGCGCGATCCACTTGGCCGGCTCCACGTACATCACGCGGGTGTCGTTGAGGGAAGTGACGGCGAGGATTCGGGGGTAGGTGACGCCCTCGCGCACGTTCTCGTAGGGCGTGTAGCCCTTCATGTACGCGTAGACATCCGGATCCTCGAGGGGATTGCCCCACTCGTCCCATTCGATGACCGTCAGCGGCAGCGACGGATCGAGGATGGTCGTCAACGCGTCAACGAACGGAACGACAGCCAGGATGCCGGCAAACAGTTCCGGCGCAATGTTGGCGACCGCGCCCATGAGCAGGCCGCCGGCGCTGCCGCCCTCGGCAACGAGGTGCTCGGCATCCGTGTAGCCGTTGTGGACGAGGTGCCGGGCTACCGCGACAAAGTCGGTGAACGTGTTGCGCTTGCTCAGCAGCTTGCCGTCCTCGTACCAGCTGCGCCCCATCTCGCCGCCGCCGCGCACGTGCGCGACAGCGAACACGACACCCCGGTCGAGCTCCGACAGCCGCGCTATCGAGAACGCCGGATCGATCGAGTGCTCGTACGACCCGTAGCCGTAGAGGTGCAGTGGGCGTGGCTTCTCGCCCGGCTCCCCGAAGGAGCGCCGCCACACGAGCGAAACGGGGATCCGCGTGCCGTCCTCGGCGAGTGCCCATACCCGCCGCTGCCCGTAGGCGGCAGGGTCGTAGCCGCCGAGCACCGGCTGCTGCTTGCGGATGCGGCGCTCGTCGGTCGCGACCACGAGGTCGACCACCGTTGAGGGCGTTACGAACGATCCGAACGCGACGCGGATCATCGGCGGTGCCCACTCGGGGTTTCCTGCAGTCCCGACGTCGTACAGCTCCTCGTCGAAGGCGATTTCAGTGGGCGACCCGGTCGCATAGTCAAAGGTCGCGAGCCGAGAGAGGCCGTCGCGCCGGTAGGCCAGCACTGCCCAGTCTCGGAAGGTTGAGATGCCGAGCAGGCGCTGCCCGGGCTCATGCGCGAGCACGACCTCGCGCGGGCCCTGCGGATCGGCGGCGCGAACCCGAACGAGTTCGAAGTCGAGCGCCTGGTCGTTGTGAACGATGTAGAGCACGTCTTCGCCGTCAACGACAGCGTGGGAGCTCGAGTACTCAACGCCTTCTTGTCGGGGCCACACGACGCGGGGCTGCCCCGACAGGTCGTCGGCATCCATCAGCCACTCTTCCGAGGTGATGGAGGACCCGAGCTCGATGACCAGGTAGCGGTCGCTGCGCGTGAATCCCGCACCGACCCAGTACCGATCGTCGGGCTCGTGGAAGAGCGTGCGATCCGCGGATGCCGCGGTGCCGACCTCATGGAGCCACACGGTGTCGGGTCGCCACGCCTCGTCGACCGTCGTGTAGACGATATGGCGGCCGTCGGGTGAGAACGTCGCCCCCGCGAACGTATCGGGGATTTCGTCGGGTAGCAGCTCACCGCTCTCGAGGTCGCGCACCCGGATCGTGTAGCGCTCGTCGCCGACCGTGTCGACGGCATAGAGCAACCGGGTCGTATCGGTGGACACCTCGAAGCTGCCGAGGGCGAAGAATTCGTGGCCCTCGGCCTCGCGGTTGGCATCCAAGAGCACCTGCTCGCCTGGAACCTCACTACCTGGGGAGAGGGCGGGCGGGTCCCAGTCGTCGGGTGAGCCCAACGGTGCGCGGCAATGGATGCCGTACTGCTGCCCCTCGACCGAGCGGGTGTAGTACCACCACTGCCCCCGTCGCACCGGCACCGACATGTCGGTCTCGAGCGTGCGGGAGCGGATCTCCTCGAAGATCTGCTCGCGAAGCGGCGCGAGGTGCGCGGTGCGCGCCTCGGTGAAGGCGTTCTCGGCCTCCAGGTGGGAGCGGACGCCGGCGTCGTCCTTCGCTCGGAGCCATTCGTAGGCATCCTCGACCTCGTCGCCATGGTGGGAACGCGGGACGGGGCGGCGGGCGGCGCGGGGTGCTTCGGGGGCGGATCTCACCCGACCCACGCTAGTCGAGAGGGCCGCGTCGCCCGTGCGACGTATGCTGGCGGCATGGCTTCGGCTCCCGTCCGTTTCGGTCAGTATCCGCCCGCACTTCGGACGATCGTGCACCTGAGCGACACGCACTTTCTCGATGCCAATCGGCCGCTCGGCGGGCGTTTCGACACGGCGGCGAACCTGGGCAGGACCCTGCAGAAGGTGCGCGGCCTCGGCATCCATCCCGACGCGATCGTCGTCACCGGAGATCTCACCGACGAGGGCGAGCCCGGCGCCTACCGTGACCTGCGTGAGCTCCTGGAGCCCCTGGCCCGGGAGCTTGCTGCACCGCTGGTCTGGGTGGCAGGCAACCACGATGAGCGGCCGGCGCTTCGCGAGCAGCTGTTGGATGCCGAACCGACGCAGGAGCCGGTGACCGGTGTCTGGGATCTGGATGGCCTGCGGCTTATCGCCCTCGACACCTCAGTGCCGGGCTGGCATCACGGCAACCTCGACGAGGGCCAGCTCGGCTGGCTTCGGGAGCAGCTCGCGACTCCCGCCCCGCTCGGGACGCTGATCGCGATGCACCACCCGCCGATCCCATCGCATCTGCCGTTCTTCGACATTCTCGAACTGCGCGACCAGCAGCGCCTCGCCGACGTGATCGCAGGTACCGATGTCCGCGGCATCCTCGCAGGCCACCTGCATTATTCGACGAGCGGGACCTTTGCGGGCGTTCCCGTGTCAGTGTCGGCAGCTACCTGTTACACCATGAATCTGGCCCGGCCCGCGCAGCAGGTCAACGGCATGGACGCCGGGCAGTCCTTCCACCTCGTACACGTGTACGAGGCGACGATCACGCACGCCGTCGTGCCGGTCGTCGACGCCGACACCGGCGACTACTTCTCCGAGGAGTGGGTCGAGCGGATGGCGGCACTCACCCCCCACGAGCGCCTCGAAGCCTTCTCTCGAAAGCGCTCATGAACGGCAGGAACAATGACGCACCACACCGCCGCCCCGACGCGCACCGAAACTGATTCTCTGGGATCGATGGAGATCCCGGCTGACGCGTACTGGGGAATCCACACCGCACGCGCCCTCGAGAACTTCCCGATCTCGCGACGCCCGATCTCGGTGTATGCCGATCTCGTGCGCGCCCTCGCGATGGTCAAGCAGGCGGCGGCGCGAGCCAACGCCGAGATCGGCGTGCTCGACCGCGAGAAGGCGGCGCTGATCGACCGGGCGTCTCAGCTGGTCATCGACGGCGGCTACCACGACCAGTTCGTGGTCGGAGTCGTGCAGGGCGGCGCGGGCACCTCCACCAACATGAATGCCAACGAGGTCATCACCAACATCGCGCTGGAGCTTGCCGGCCGCCCCAAGGGTGACTACGCGTTCCTCTCGCCGATCGACGACACCAACCGCAGCCAGTCCACCAACGACGTCTACCCGACGGCCATCAAGGTCGGCTTGAGCCTTGACCTGCAGACGCTCTTGGAGGAGCTCGACCTGCTGCGGCAGTCGTTCCTGCGCAAGGCGAGCGAGTTCCACAACGTCCTGAAGGTCGGCCGCACGCAGCTGCAGGATGCCGTCCCCATGACTCTCGGGCAGGAGTTCCACGGTTTCGCAACGACGTTGGGTCAGGACTACCAGCGCCTCACCGAGAACGCACATCTGCTGTTCGAGGTGAACCTCGGCGCGACGGCGATCGGCACTGGCATCACCGCGCATCCCGACTATGCGGTTGCGGTTCTGCGACACCTGCGCGAGATCACGGGCTTGGATCTCGAAACCGCATCCGACCTCGTGGAGTCGACCAGCGACACCGGGGCGTTCATGTCGTTCTCGGCATCCCTCAAACGCAACGCCATCAAGCTCTCGAAGATCTCGAACGACCTTCGGCTGCTCTCGTCGGGCCCGCAGGCGGGTCTCGGTGAGATCTCGCTACCTGCCCGCCAGGCCGGATCCAGCATCATGCCCGGAAAGGTGAATCCGGTCATCCCAGAGGTCGTGAATCAGGTGGCGTTCGCCGTCGCCGGCGCGGACCTCACCGTCACAATGGCCGTCGAGGGCGGCCAACTGCAGCTGAACGCCTTCGAACCGATCATCGCTCACTCGATCTTCCAATCGATCACCTGGATGCGACGCGCGATGCGCACACTGCGAGTGAACTGCGTGGACGGCATCACGGCGAATCGTGAGCGGCTTGCGGCGTCGGTCGGAGCCTCGGTCGGTGTCGTGACAGCGTTGACGCCGTTCATCGGCTACGCGGCTGCTGCTGCCCTGGCAAAGTCTGCCCTCGTGTCGGGCCGAAACATCGCCGATCTGGTGGTCGAAGGCGGACTCATGTCACGCGCGGAAGTCGACAAGCAACTCTCGCCCGAACGGCTCTCGGGACTTCAGGCCGTGACCGCGGCGATGCCCATCATCGGATTCGAGAACGCTCCCACCGGAGACACTGACCTGTAACCCAGATTGGGGCCGTTGCGGAAGCTGGGAATTAGCCGCTAGATTGCGGCGAGGTCGCTCAATGGCGTGCGACCACCCTCACCCGCAATGGACGCAAGGAGTCGCCCATGTCTGATTCACCCGCCTACCAGCCTGCCCCGCAGGCTCCCGCAGGAGCGTCGGCCCCCGTGCCGGGAAAGACGCTCGGCATCGTCGCCCTGATTCTCGCCTTCTTCTTCCAGCTGCTCGGCCTGATCCTCGGGATCGTCGCGCTCGTGCAGAGCCGCAAGGTCGGAGCCAAGAACACTCCGGCACTGTGGGCCATCATCCTCTCGATCGTGTTCATGGTGATCGGGATCATCATCGCGATTGTCATCGTCAGCTCGCTCGGCTCGGCGCTCGCTATGTGTTCGGAGCTGGGTACGGGTGTTCACGACGTGAACGGCGTCACGGTCACCTGCGGCTGATCCTGCAAGCCACCTGACGCACTGCCGGATCAGCCGATGATCCGGCAGTGCGTCGTTAACGCACCGATGCCTTCGACCCCGACGGTCACGGTGGAACGGTCGCGGAGGAAGACCTGCGGGTCGCGGGAGTATCCGGCACCGCCCGGACTGCCGGTGGAGATGAGGGTTCCCGGTAGGAGGGTGACGGATGCCGACAGATGCGCGACGAGTGTGGAGACCGGCCTGACCATTTGACTCGTCGAGGCATCCTGCAGCGTGTGTCCGTCGAGGACCGTCCAGATCTGCAGGTCCTGCGGATTGGGGATCTCATCGGCTGTCACGACAACGGGGCCGACGGGAGTGAACCCGTCGAAGGACTTGCAGCGCGACCACTGCGCCTCGGCGAACTGAATGTCGCGTGCCGTGATGTCGTTGACGACCGTGTAGCCCCAGACGTGGTCGAGCGCCGTCTCGGGGGCGACATCCTTGGCTGGCTTGCCGATGACCACGCCGAGCTCGGCCTCGTAGTCCACGGACTCGCTGAGTGTGCGGGGCCAGCTCGTCGTGCCGTCGTGGCCGGTCAGGGAGTTGGGCCACAGCACGAACACCGTCGGCGCCGTGTCGGTCTTCAGACCGAGTTCACTGGAGTGCGCCGCGTAGTTCAGGCCGACGGCGAGGATGACGGGCGGCCGAGGGACAGCGGGGCCGTACACGGCGCCCTCCAGGGAGACCCGGGGAGCGTTCAAGGCCGTCGTACGCACGCGTTCGAGCAGCTCGTCGCCGCCCTCGATGAGTGCGTTGAGTGTGGCGGGCGCCCCGTCGAAGAGCAGTGACACCACGGCTGCGCCGTCGTCATCGACGGTCACGAGCTGCGGCGTGGCTGACCCGGGAAGGGAAACGTGGGCGAAGCGCATTCAACCACGCTAGCGCTGAACAAAGACTCAGCGCCCGGTGCCGCGGCGATGCCTGCGAGTCGAATCCGGGCGCTGAGTAGATCTAGAACAAGCTTCTCGCTGCATCCGTGCCCTGTCAAGAGCCCCGCGGGCGAGCTGCGTCAGCGACCGATATCGGATCCGATCTCCCACGGCGCGATGGGTGAGGAGGTGAGGATCCAGGCCTCGATGTCTTGCATCAGGCCGGTCGCGATGAGGATCCCGATGACGATGAACAGGATGCCGAGCCCCCTCCGGAACCAACCGTGCGGGTCAGCCGCCCACCGCATCCGGCGGACGGCCCGTTGTCCCGCCAGCGCGATCACGAGCAGGACGGCCATCAGGCCGACGACGTAGGCGCCGAGCAAAGCCAGTCCTCGTGCCGGCTCCGCGGGAAGCACTGTCACGATCACATAGGCGAACAGGGGGCTGCACGAGGTGAACACGGGACCGAGAGCGGCGCCGGTAAGGATCGCGCCGGCGGTGCCGCCGCGTCGGTGGGCGGCATCCAGGTTCCGCGTGGAGGCGCCGGTCAGTCCGGTGCGCTGCGAGATGCGGTCCCACGCCGCGGGGAACACCGAGAACAGGCCGAGGACGATGAGCAGGATGCCGCTGGCAATCTGCCACACCTGGGTGGGGATATCGATGAGCGCCGTGGTAGCTCGAAGCAGCAGCGTGAAGACCGTGACACTCGCGCCAAGCGACAGGGTGACCGCGAGGCGCTTGGCCACTCAAACGCCGCGCTCGTCATGGGTCTGTAAGAACTGCGTGATTCGCCGGAAGCCGCAGGCTCACCGTGCAGCCCTCGGCGGGTGCGGTCCCGACGATCGTGACGGCCCCGCCGTGGGCCCGGGCCACCTCGTCGACGATCGCAAGGCCCAGGCCCATGCCTCTGCCGGATCGGGCGGAGTCGCCGCGCCAGCCGGGTTCGAGGAGGTGCGGAAGATCGCCTGCCGGAATGCCCCCGCACGCGTCTGTGACCGAAACCACGGCCCAGCCCTCAGCACGTGTTGTCATGAGCAGAACGCGACCTCCTGCTGGCGTGTGCTGTACGGCGTTTCTGATGATGTTCGTCACGGCGCGGGTGAGTTCGCGGACTTCGACCTCGACGATCTCACCGCCGAGGGCAGTCGCTTCGATCCGCACTCCCTCGGCCGTCGCGAGCGGAGAGACCGAGGCCACCGCGTCCGAGACGATGTCATCGAGCGCGGCAGCGGTGATTTCTCGCCGGCTCTGGCCGTGGAGCCGCGAGAGCTCGACGATGTCATCGACCATCGCGTCGAGTCGGTCGACTTCGCGGACGATGCGCGCGGGCGGGTCGTCGGGGGAGTCATCCTGTGCGGCGGACTCGGCCAATGCTCGGATGCCGGCCAGCGGCGTTCGAAGGTCGTGGGAGAGCCACCTGACCGTTTCTCGCCGGGAGTCCTCGACCTCGCGGGCCCGCTGTCTGTCGGCTCGCTCGGCGGCTGCCTCACGCTCCACGGCGCGGGCTCGGCGCGCCAGGACCAGGCCGACGAGGAGTGCAAGCGGTGCGCACGCTGCCAGCACAATGAGCAGTGTCTGGGAGGTGTGATCGTCGATGAGCATCTGCCGGGTGGCTACGGCCACGCCGGCGGCAAGCGAGGCGACGACGACGAACGGTGCTGCGATGGCAGCCACGACGGGCTTGGAGCGGGGAAGCGCCGCCACGATTGCGGTGCCGGCCAGCCCGACGCCCGCTGTGGTGAGGATCGACAGAACGACGGCGTTCTCGTCCGGGGTCATGGTGTGCCCGCCGAGCCGTCAGTGTCCCAGCGATACCCCTTGCCGAATACTGTCGCCAGCCGCGTGGGCCGGGATGGGTCGGTCTCGACCTTCTCACGGAGGCGTCGAACGTGCACCGTCACGGTGGAGGGATCTCCGACGTTCCATCCCCAGACTTCGCGGATGAGATCTTCACGACTGTGAACGACTCCCGGGTGCTGCAGGAACCAGACCAGCAGATCGAACTCTCGCGCGGTAAGGGTCAGGGCCTCCCCGTCTCGAACGGCCCGGCCGGCAGCGACCTCGATGCGCAGATCCCCGTCGACGAGGATGTCGGAGGTCGCCCGGGGTGTCGTGGTGGCCCGACGCAGCAGGGAACGGATGCGCAGGTCAAGCTCTCTCAGGCTGAACGGTTTCGTGATGTAGTCGTCGGCTCCGGCGAGCAGTCCCTGGACCCGCTCGTGCTCCTGCGTGCGCGCCGTCACCATGATGAGGGGAAGATCGCGCCGCATCGCGCGGAGTCGTCTCGTCACTTCGAGCCCGCTTGTTCCGGGCAGCATCAGGTCGAGCAGCACCAGGTCGACGCCGGACTCGGCGAACCGCGATATCGCTGCGTCTCCGTCGGCGACCGCGACCACGTCGTGCCCGGCGCGGGCCAGGTAGGCCGCGACAGTCTCGCGCATCGTCCGATCGTCTTCGACCAGCATCAGGCGCACCACGGCCCCACTATAGGCATCCGCCGCGTGCGCGGCACCCGCGCAAGCTCTGCCGTCAGGAGTTCGTAATGACCGGCGAAAGAGCCGGTGCTCACACGAGAGCGCTCAGTGCTTCCGCCGACCGTGGTGCCGCATTGCGCGCCGCGACCGGCTCTGGTGGGATGGTGAGCATGACTGATGACCGCACCAAGCCCGACATCGATGCCCCTCAGGGCCCTGCTCCGTCCGAACTCGTCGTCCGCGATCTCATCGTCGGTGAGGGAGCAGAGGCGAAGCCCGGCGACAGCGTCACTGTGCACTACGTCGGCGTCGAGTACGACTCGGGTGAGGAGTTCGATTCGTCGTGGAACCGCGGTGAGAGCATTCAGTTCCCGCTGCGCGGGCTGATCCAGGGGTGGCAGGACGGCATTCCGGGGATGCGTGAGGGCGGTCGCCGTGAGCTCGTGATCCCACCGCACCTGGCGTACGGCCCCGCCGGTGGTCACTTCCTGGGCGGCAAGACCCTGATCTTCATCATCGACCTGATCTCGGTCGGCTGAGTTTCGCTGGCTGATCGCGCGGCGGCGGATGCTTCGGTATCCGCCGCCGTTTCGTCGCTACCGTGACCAGGAGATGACGCGCTCGGAAATTTTTCCATTCACGGGAATAGAGTCCGCTGGTGGCTTCGTTGGGGCTCTTGTCGCCGACTGGCGGCACAGAGAACTCCCGAGGAGAGAGCATGACCGAAACGACAACCGTCGAGATCCCCGGCTACCGCGTGGGAACGTGGCAGCTTGATGCGTCGCACAGCGAGGTCCACTTCACCGTCCGGCACATGATGATCTCGAAGGTGCGGGGCACCTTCGGTGTGAAGAGCGCGACGTTCGTGACTCCCGCGAACCCCCTCGAGACCACCGTGACTGCCTCGGTCGACGTGACGTCGGTTGACACCAAGGATGAGGGCCGCGACAAGCACCTCGCCTCGGCCGACTTCTTCGACGCCGAGCAGTACCCGACGATGGACTTCGTTTCCACCGGTGTTCGCATCGAGGACGGTGACTTCTTCGTCGACGGCGACCTCACCATTCGTGGCGTCACCAAGCCGGTGACCTTCGAGGTGGAGTTCGGTGGCTTCGGTAACGACCCGTGGGGCAACTACAAGGCCGGCGCCACGGCCAAGGCTGTCATCAACCGCGAGGACTTCGGTCTGACCTGGAACGCTGCGCTCGAGACGGGCGGCGTGCTCGTTGGCAAGGACGTGACGATCGAGCTTGACCTGCAGGGCGCCCTCCAGGCCGACTGAGGCGACGCGCGACCTTCCGGTGGGGCGGATGCTGCGGCATCCGCCCCACCGTCGTTCGTCGGCGTGCCCGATCAGGGAACCGGATTGTCAGCGTCGTAGGCGCGGAAGCCTGGGCTGAGGCGCACGAGCGTGGTCACGATCGCCAGAATGAGCAGTCCGCCAAGCAGTGGCGGGAACCAGAGGGTCGTGAACGTTGCGAGCGTTCCGGCGTAGAGTGCCCCCACTCGGGGTCCGCCGGCGACGACGACGATGAAGATCCCCTGGAGCCTGCCCCGGATGCTGTCGGGCACCGCAGACTGCATCATGGTCGACCGGTAGATCGCGCTGACATTGTCGGCGCCGCCTGCGACGGCCAAAACCAGCACGGCCAGAACGATCAGCGCGATGTTGGGCGAGGTCTCGCTGACACCGCCCGCGGCGCCGACGCCGAAGGATGCAGCTAGGAGCACGGCACCGAAGGCCAGGATCGCGACGCCGTAGACGAGGATCGCGCGCTCGATTCCCAGCCCGTGCGCGCGGTACCGTCCGATGCGGCCCGAGAAGAGGCTCGAGAGGAAAGCGCCGGCCGCGAAAGCCGCGGTGAGAGCGCCGGTGGTGATCGCGCCGCCACCCAGAAGCACGGCGCCTATCGCGGGAAACAGGGCGAGGGGCTGACCGAACGTCATCGCCGTGATGTCGAGGATGTACTGCAACCGGATGTTCGCGGCGCGCCGGAGGAACGCGATGCCATCACGCAGCGACTCGAGGCCGGGTCTGACGATCTCGCCTTCGGGGACGATGCGGGGGAGCGTCCAGAGCCCCAGGAACAGCGAGGTCATCAGCACGACATCGGCGGAGTAGGTCCACGCGTAGCCGACCGTTGCAACGAGCACCCCGGCAAGCGCCGGGCCCGCCATGACCATGATGCCCACGGTGATGCCCTGCAGGGCGGCAGCCGCCGGGAGAAGCTGCCGCGGTAAGAGTCGAGGGACGATCGCCGAGCGGGTCGCGAGAACCACGGAGTTCGCCGCGGAGTTGACGATGCTGAGCGCGTAGAGCGACCACACTGTCTCGGACTGGGTCCATGCGAGGATAGCCAGCAGCGCGGTGGAGGCGAAGGTGATGGATGCCGCCAGCAGTGCGACCAGGCGACGGTCGAATGCGTCGGCAAGCATTCCGCCGTAGAGCCCCGCGACAACCATCGGCACGAGCCCGACGACGGCGATCATCGAGACCGCAAAGGTGCTCTGCGTGAGGTCGTAGACGTGGAGCATGACCGCGACGATCGTGAGCTGCCCGCCCAGCCCGGCCAGGGTGGAACCGATCCACAGTCGCGCGAAGGCGGGGCTCGCGCGGAAGGGGCGAAGATCGAGGAACTGGTCTCGCGAGATTCGCGCCATCACAGGTCGACCTCGACCTGTTTGATGCGCGCCGAGTGTCCCCGAACGATTGAGACGCGGCTCGGCGAGGTATCGAAGTGTTCTGCCAGCACTCGGGGGAGGGCGGCGTTGGCCTCGCCCTCACGGGCCGGCTCCCGGAGATACACGACGAGATCGGATCCCACCGTCTCGACCAGGGGGCCGCGCCGGCTCCCGGGTTTTACTCGGACGGTGATGCGCACCTGATGAGGCTACTCCGCGCACGCGCTCGCGGGCTCTGCCCCGGGGCTGGTAGAGTTGTTCGGTTGCCGTTAGATCGGCCGCGGAGAAAGAGAGCTCGCACAGCAGGTGACGGGCACCGCGCAACGAAGAGAGAGGGGATCGTTCTATGGCACTGGAAGCAGAGACCAAGAAGGCGATCATCGAAGAGTACGCAACGCACCCCGGTGACACCGGATCCCCCGAGGTGCAGGTCGCGCTCATGACGCAGCGCATCAAGGACCTCACCGAGCACCTCAAGGAGCACAAGCACGACCACCACTCGCGTCGTGGCCTGTTCCTGCTCGTGGGTCAGCGCCGTCGTCTGCTCGGCTACCTCCAAGACATCGACATCGAGCGTTACCGCAAGCTGATCGAGCGTCTCGGGCTTCGCCGCTAAGCGCGAACCGCGTATATCGCTTTCTCGAAGGGTCGTCCCACGGTGTGGGGCGGCCCTTCGTCGTTGATGTGGGGGTGCGGGTGGGAATTGCTCAGCCGAGGGGCGGGGGAGTAGTCTCGGAACGCTTAGGTAAGGCTTACCGAATTCACCCCGAGGATCCGCGTGCTCGCTAGCTTTCTGATCGGCCTTCGCGAAGGGCTCGAAGCGGCGCTTGTCGTCGGCATCCTGGTGGCGTATCTCACACAGCTGGGGCGCCGCGACGTGCTGCCGCGCCTGTGGCTGGGGGTCGCGGGTGCGATTGCGCTGGCGCTCGCGATCGGAGCCTTCTTCACGTTCGGTGCCTACGCTCTGACCTTTGAAGCGCAGGAGATCATCGGGGGACTGCTGTCCCTGCTGGCTGTCGCGATGGTCACCTGGATGATCTTCTGGATGCAGAACCACGCGCGAACGCTCGCGAGCGGACTGCGCAGCGGCGTCGACCGGGCTATCGCCACCGGCGGACTGTGGGGCATCGTCGTTCTGGGGTTCGTCTCGGTCGCCCGGGAGGGCGTGGAGACGACGCTTCTGCTGTGGTCGATGGTGCAATCGTTCGGTAACGCGCCGGAGTCGCTCGCCGGCGCCGTGCTCGGCATCCTGTGCGCGGCAGTCCTCGGCTGGCTCGTCGCCCGCGGGATGCTGCGCCTGAACCTCCGCCGCTTCTTCACCTGGACCGGCGCATTCCTGATCGTGGTCGCGGCGGGCGTGCTGGCCTACGGCATCGGAGATCTGCAGGAGGCGGGCGTCCTCCCGGGTCCGAACACAGTTCTCGCGCCCGTCGTGGACGGAGTCGTCGCGGTCGGTTGGTCAGGATTCCCGTTCGGCTGGGCCTTTGATCTCACCACCGCGTTCGACCCCACGAGCCCGGCTGCCGGCATCCTGCAGGCAACCATCGGATTCACCGCCCGCATGAGCTGGTTACAAGTGATCGCCTGGATGCTCTACGTCGGGGTCGTCGGCGCTCTCTTCCTCGTGCGCGCGGTCACCGCGTCGCCGTCTCCGGCGCCTACACCGCCGACCGCCGGCCCCACGACGGACACGGCCGACTCGAACCTTCACTCGTCCGCTCTCAGTCCCCACAGCAAGGAGACCCATGAACACCCTCTCTCGTAGCCTCACCCTGGTCGCCGCGACCGCGGTCGGCTCCCTCGTCCTCGCTGGCTGCGTGGCCCGCGCCGATCAGGCAGCAGGCGACGCGCTCACCGTCACCTCGACGGATGACTCGTGCGAGATCTCCTCTGCCAGCTCTGCCAGTGGCACGCTGAACTTCGCGGTGACGAACGCAGGCTCGGAGACCACAGAGTTCTATCTGCTCGCCAGCGACGGGCTACGGATCGTCGGCGAGGTCGAGAACATCGCCCCCGGCGCATCGCGCACTCTCACGGTTCTGGCCCAGCCCGGCGACTACTACACGCTGTGCAAACCGGGAATGATCGGCGATGGCGTGGGCCGCGCGGCTTTCGCCGTCACCGGTGAGGCAGTCGAGGTGGACGCTCAGGATGCCGAACTCAAGCAGCAGGCGGTGGATCTGTACGCGGCATTCGTGAAGGATCAGGTGGGTCAGCTCGTTCCCGCCGTCGACGATTTCGTCGCAGCCTATGTCGCGGGCGACGACGACACCGCCCGCGCGATGTTCCCGCAGGTGCGCGCGTATTACGAGCGCATCGAGCCCGTGGCAGAGGCGCTGGGTGACCTCGACCCCCGCATCGATTTCCGTGAGGTCGACGCCGTCGCGGACGGCATCGACTGGACGGGCTTCCACCGGATCGAAAAGGATCTCTGGGTCCCCGCGACCGATGCCCTCAACTCCGATGGTGTGACCCTGGCATGGCAGGACTGGGCGCCGTCGACGCCCGAGCAGCGGGCTGACTTCGGTGACCTGCTCATCGCCGATGTGCAGGAACTGTACGACTACGTGCACGGTCAGGAGTTCGTGGACACACTCGAGTCGCAGGGCATCGCGGGCGTTTCCAACGGCGCAATCGCCCTGCTCGATGAGGTAGCGACCGGCAAGATCAGCGGCGAGGAGGACTGGTGGTCGGGTACCGACCTGTACGACTTCGCCGCCAACGTCGAGGGGTCGAAGATGGCCTTCTCACTCGTCCGCGACTTCGCGCTCTCGAGTGGCCCCGACGGGGAGGAACTCGTCGCGCTGATCGACGATGGATACGCTCAGCTGGAGGCGGAGCTGGCGGAGTTCGGCTCGCTCAGCGACGGATTCGTCTCATACGGCACACTGACGGAGGCTGACAAGCGCACGCTGTCCGACCAGATCAACACCCTCGCCGAGCCGCTGTCGCAGCTGACGGTGACAGTCCTGGAGTGAGTATGACCAATCCTGCATCGCAGGAACGCCCGGTGGCCGGGCTGAGCAGGCGAGGCCTGCTCGGCCTGGCGCTGGGTGCCGGCGCCGCGGGGGTCGCCGTCGGCGTCGGCGGCGCCGCGGTGGTGGCGCGCGTCTCGGACGCGCAGGCCGCGCCGCGCGCCGACACGCACCCCTTCTTCGGGGAGCATCAGTCCGGGATCACGACGGAGGTGCAAGACCACCTTCACTTCGCAGCCTTCGACGTGATGGACACGACCAGCCGCGAGGAACTGGTCGAACTGCTCCAGGACTGGAGCTATGCCGCGTCGAGAATGATGCTCGGGCTCGAGGTCAGCGCCTCCGGAGCCGTGGGCGGCTCACCGGAGGCGCCACCGGACGATACCGGTGAGGCGCTCGGGCTGCCGGCGAGCAATCTGACCATCACCTTCGGTTTCGGGCCTACGCTGTTCCGCACCGCGGACGGAGCAGATCGTTTCGGAATCGCAGCCCAGGCGCCTGAGGCGCTCGCGCCCCTGCCACCGTTCCTCGGTGACGACCTCGACCCAAACCACACCGGTGGCGACCTGTGCATCCAGGCCTGTGCCGATGATCCGCAGGTCGCCGTGCACGCCGTGCGCAACCTCAGCCGCATCGCGTTTGGACGAGCGCGCCTCCGTTGGTCGCAGCTCGGGTTCGGTCGCACCTCACGAACGTCAGCGCAGCAGCAGACCCCGCGAAATCTCTTCGGGTTCAAAGACGGCACCGCCAACCTCCTGGCGACCGACGAGGATGCGCTCGCCGAGCACGTCTGGGTCTCGTCCGAGGATGGCCCAGCCTGGCTCGCCGGGGGCTCGTATCTCGTCGCCCGCAAGATCGCGATGAAGATCGAGACGTGGGACCGGGTTCGCCTCGTCGAGCAGGAGCAGATCACCGGCCGCGCCAAAGGCAGCGGTGCCCCCTTGAGCGGAGGCGACGAGTTCACCGCTCCTGACTTCGCCACGCTCTCGGCATCCGGTGGAACCGCCATCGACCCTGCATCCCACGTCGCGCGGGCGCATCCCGACCACAACGGCGGCATCCGGATGCTGCGTCGCGGCTACAACTACGTCGATGGAAACACCGTGCTCGGCAGGCTGGATGCTGGGCTGTTCTTCCTCGGCTACGTGCGCTCGCCGGATCGGTTCATCACGGTGCAGCGCTCGGTCGCAACCGACCTCATGATGGAGTATCTCCTCACGATCGGATCGGGCATCTGGGCCATCCCGCCGGCGCCCTCGGAAGGCTCGTTCGTCGGCGCCGCGCTGTTCTCGTAGCCCGGAATACTGCCTGCGCGAGCGCTGCTGGAGTAGTCTCGGGCGTCGATGACGCTTACCGATGACGCCCGCGAGCGGGATGCGGCGATTCCCGACCTCGACTGGCGGGTCTTCCCCGCCGGGACTGTGCGTGACCAGTTCGATGCCCCGAGCGGGAAGCTCGCACGGGTGAGTCTCGGTAGCGGCGCGCGCGGACGGGTGGTGCTCTTTCCCGGCGTGACAGGTTCCAAAGAGGACTTCACGCTCATGCTGCCGCTCCTCGCCGAGGCAGGCTACCGCGTGGAGGCGTACGACCTTGCGGGCCAGTACGAGTCGAGGGATGCCGGCCCCGAGAACCTCGATCCGCCCCGGACCCGCTACGACTATCCGCTGTTCATCGAAGACCTGACCGCCGTCCTTGAGGACGGCGCGAGCGCCCACGTGCTCGGGTACTCCTTTGCCGGACTCGTGTCTCAGCTGATCGTCGCCGAGCGTCCGGAACTGTTCGCAACACTCACCCTGTTGTCCACTCCGCCCGCCACCGGGCAGGTATTCCGGGGCGTGAAGCGAATCGGCCGGTTCAGTAGTCTCGCGGGCCCGCGAAGCGGCGCCTCACTCCTGCTGTGGGGCATCCGGAACAACCTCAACCGGGTCCCGCCGCAACGCATCGCCTTCGTTCGTGAGCGATTCGCTCTGACCCGTCGCGAAAGCGTCGATGACATCGTCGGGCTCATGATGCGGATGCCGGATGTCGCGGATGCGGTGCGCGCGGCATCCGTGCCCACGCTCGTCGCGACGGGGGCACATGACCTGTGGCCCACCGAGCAATACGTCGCGTACGCACGGCGCATTGGCGCGCAAGTGGCGGTCTACGAAACGGGACATAGCCCGTGCGAGACGGCACCCCATCAGCTGGTGCGCGACATGCTCGCGATGTTTGCCGAGGTCGACGGTCTGCCCGATCCTGTCGATGCCGGGGAATAGATTCGCCGGCACCGCGTTGCACAAGATACATTCACTTGCATAGATCGGCCGCATACCCCGCGACCGGGAGCGGAGAGCACGATGAGCCAGATGCAGTTCGGGATCTTCACCGTCAGCGACATCACGGAAGACCCCACGACAGGTCACACTCCCAGCGAGGCTGAGCGGATCCGGGCGACGCTGCAGATCGCCAAGCACGCCGAGGAGGTGGGACTTGACGTCTTCGCCCTGGGCGAGCACCACAACCCGCCGTTCTGGTCTTCTTCGCCGACGACGACCCTCGCCTACATCGCGGGCCAGACCGAGCGCATCCTGCTCTCGACTGCCACGACCCTGATCACAACCAATGACCCCGTGAAGATCGCTGAAGACTATGCGATGCTCCAGCACGTCTCAGGTGGCCGGGCTGACCTCATCCTCGGTCGCGGCAATACGGGCCCGGTGTATCCGTGGTTCGGAAAGGACATCCGTCAGGGCCTGAACCTTGCCGTCGAGAACTACGCACTGCTTCACCGACTCTGGCGCGAGGATGTCGTGGACTGGCAGGGTCAATTCCGCACGCCGCTGCAGGGGTTCACGTCGACGCCGCGTCCCCTCGATGGGGTACCGCCGTTTGTCTGGCACGGCTCCATCCGCACCCCCGAGATCGCCGAGCAGGCCGCGTACTACGGCGACGGTTTCTTCGCGAACAACATCTTCTGGCCCAAGGAGCACTTCCAGCGGCTGGTCACCCTCTATCGCGAGCGGTTCGAGCACTACGGTCACGGCACCCCGGAGCAGGCGATCGTCGGGCTCGGTGGGCAGGTGTACATGCATCGAAACTCGCAGGAGGCAGTGCGGGAGTTCCGCCCATACTTCGATAACGCGCCGGTCTACGGCAACGGACCGAGCCTGGAGGACTTCACCGAAATGACGCCGCTGACGGTGGGTTCGCCGCAGCAGGTCATCGATCGGTACGCGGCGATGCGGGAGCACTTCGGTGACTACCAGCGCCAGATGTTCTTGATCGACCACGCGGGCCTGCCCCTGAAGGCCGTTCTCGAGCAACTCGACATGCTCGGCGGCGAGGTCGTGCCGGTGCTCCGTAAGGAGCTCGCGAAGGATCGCCCGGCAGGCGTCGCCGACGCTCCGACACACGAGAGCCTGGTAGCAGCGGCCGGGGGAGCGCGTGAAGCTCGGCCGCGGCCCAACCGCGGCGACAACGTCACCGGCGGCTCCCCGTACCGTGACAGCGCGCCGCTTGCAGGTGCCGCATTCGGTGCCGCAGCGACACGTCAGGGGGCGTGAGATGACCACGCGCCGCATCGCGGTCGTCACCGCGGGGCTCTCGAACCCGTCATCGACGAGGCTGCTTGCCGACAGGCTGGCGGAGGCCGTTCGTGCACAGCTGGCAGAGCGTGAGATCGAGGTCGGGGCGGATATGATTGAGCTGCGCGAGCACGCTCATGCGATCACCGACAATCTCCTCACCGGGTTCGCGCGCCGGGGGCTCGCTGAGGCGATCGAGACCGTGACCTCGGCAGACGCCCTCATCGCCGTCACGCCCATCTTTACGACGAGCTACTCCGGTCTGTTCAAGTCGTTCCTCGACATCCTGGATCCGGACTCGTTGCGGGGGATGCCGGTGCTGCTGGCAGCCACCGGCGGGTCACCACGCCACTCGTTGGCACTCGAGTACGCGATGCGCCCGCTGTTCACCTACCTGCACGCCAACCCGGTCTCAACATCCGTGTTCGCGGCATCGGAAGACTGGGCCGGCGGCGAGGGAGCATCCTCGCTACGTTCGCGCACTGAGCGGGCCGCGGGAGAGCTCGCGGATGCCGTCGCCCGTCGGGGCGCGACAGCTGCTGAGGACCCGTTCGACCCGGCGACCTACCTCGGTGAGGGTCGCTCGTTCGAGAGCCTGCTGGGCGGACTCAGCGCCGACTGACGCAGATACACGATGCCCCGGCCGCACCCGACGGCCGGGGCATCGTGAGTTCTCAGGCCCGGGCTGCGCCGCTGGCGAGCACGCCGCTGGCCTCGGTGTCGTCGGCAGCTCCCGCGGCCTCGACAGTCGCGGCGCTCGGCCGGCGGCCGATGCGCTTGAGGCCGATGACCGCGACAGCGGTGATGACGGCGCCGATCGCGATCGACAGCAGGAACCACAGGATGTTCCCGACGGCGAAGAGCACGAAGACTCCACCGTGGGGTGCCTGCGAGGTGACCCCGAAGGCCATCGAGAGCGCACCGGTCACGGCGCCACCGAGCATGGATGCGGGGATGACGCGCAGCGGGTCGGCTGCGGCGAAGGGGATCGCACCCTCGGAGATGAAGGATGCACCGAGCAGCCACGCCGCGACACCGTTCTCGCGCTCCACGGGAGTGAACTGCTTGCGGGCAAGCACCGTCGAGGCAAGAGCGAGTCCCAGCGGCGGCACCATGCCCGATGCCATGACGGCAGCCATGATCTCCAGAGGCACCTGGTTGGCCAACGACGCAGCGCCGAGGCCCGCGACGGCGAACGAGTAAGCGACCTTGTTGACAGGTCCGCCGAGGTCGAAGCACATCATGAGGCCAAGGATGACGCCCAGCAGCACGATCCCGACGCCGGTCAGGCTGTTGAGCCAATCGGTCAGTGTCGTCATCAGCCAGGCAATCGGTCCGCCGAGGAAGAGGATCATGGCTCCGGATGCGGCGATCGATGCCAACAGCGGAATGATGACGACCGGCATCAGGCCACGCAGCCAGCGGGGTGCCGGGATGCGGGTGAGCGAGGCTGCGACGAGGCCCGCGAGGAGGCCGCCGACGATGCCGCCGAGGAAGCCGGCGTTCATCATGACGGCGATCGTGCCGACCACGAATCCCGGTGCGATGCCGGGGCGGTCGGCCATTGCGTAGGCGATGAAGCCCGCAAGCGCGGGGACCAGGAAGCCCATGGAAGCTGCACCGATGACAAAGGCGACGGCGCCGATATACGTCCAGAAACCGCCGTCGGGAAGGTTCCACAGGGACGACGACGCGACGATGTCGCTGGCCGTCGCATTGATGTCGTATCCCGCGAGGCCGAAGCCGATGGCGATGAGCAGGCCACCGCCGGCAACGAAGGGGATCATGTAGCTGACGCCGGTGAGCAGCCAGCGTTGCAGCTTGCGCCCGGCGTGTTCGCTGGCGGTATCGGTTGTCGCCGTCGTGGTCTCGGTACCCGCGACCCGCGCAGCATCCGGGTTCGCGGCCGCGGCCAACGCCTCATCGATCATGGCTCCGGGAGCTTCGACGCCTCGCTTGACGGGCCCCTGGACGACGGGCTTTCCGGCGAAGCGTGCCCGATCGCGCACGTCCACGTCGACGGCGAAGATCACCGCGTCGGCGGCGGCGATGAGGGCAGGATCAAGGGCGGTCGACCCGCTCGAGCCCTGTGTCTCGACCTCGAGTCGGATGCCGCGCTTCTTCGCTTCGGCGACGAGGGCGTCGGCTGCCATGTAGGTGTGGGCGATGCCGGTCGGGCAGGCGGTGACGGCCACGAGCACGCGCTGATCCGACGACGCCGGCGCCGCGGCGTTCGCGGCAGGAGCGGGGGCGATCGCCTCGTCGATCAGGCTGACGACTTCGGGGGCCGAGGTCGCGGCGCGGAGCGCGTCGACGAACTCCTCGCGCACCAGCGCGCGGGCGATCGTGGAGAGGATCGCGAGGTGATCGGTGTCGGCTCCGATCGGCGCGGCGATGAAGAACACGAGATCGCTCGGGTCATCGTCGCCGAAGTCCACCGGATCCGACAGGCGTGCGAACGCGAGTGTGGGCTCCGTCACGGCAGCCGTGCGGCAGTGGGGTATAGCGATCCCGCCGGGCATCCCGGTTGAGGTCTGCGCCTCACGGGCGTGGGCGTCTGCCGCCAGCGCGTGGGCATCAGTGGCGCGACCCGCGCCGGCGACGATGGTGCTGAGGGCATCGATGACGTCCCCGGATGTCGCGCCCAACGCGACATCGAGAGCGACGAGCTCCGGGGTGATGATTGACATGTTCTCTCCTTCGAAGAACGTCACGGTGCTGTGACCATGGCGGGCAGGTGTAGTTCGGTGACCGTGACCTGGTCAGGGCGGGTGTCTGTGGGGCGCGGGATGGTGGTCCCGGGTAGGGAAACGGCGGCCGAGCCGTAGGCCACGGCGCGTGCTAGGCGCGCAGCAGGCGAGAGCCTTTCGGCGTCGGCGATGAGGTAGCCGGCCAAGGATGAGTCGCCAGCGCCGACGGTGCTGCGGGCGATCACCGGCGGGTGGGTGGCGTGCCAGGCGCCATCGGCCGAGGCGAGGACCGCGCCGGCGGCGCCGAGCGTTGCCAGCACGGCGGCGATACCGTCGGCCCGCAGTGCCGTGCACGCGCTGGCCACGGCCTCCGGTGTGCCTAGAGTCGCGGGGTTCGACCCGGTCAGCTCGGCGAGTTCTTCGAGGTTGGGTTTGATCAGATCGATCCGCACGCCCGCGGTGCGCAGTGCGGTAAGGGGTGCGCCCGAGGTGTCTACCGCGATTCGGACGGCGGGCGCTGCCATCCGTGCCGTCCGCGCCAGATCGGCGAGCAGTTCGACATCGGCGCCCGGGGGGAGCGAACCGGCAAGAACCACCCAGCTCGCCCGGGGGGCCTCCGCGGCCACGACGTCGTGAAGGGCTGCGACGGCGGCGGCGCTCAGGGGTGAACCGGGCTCGTTGATCTTCGTCGTGGTGCCGTCGGGTTCGACGAGAGAGATATTGGTGCGCACGCTCGCGCCGGGATCGACCGTGACCACGGCCAGCCCGCTTTCGACGAGTTCACGAACATAGGGGTCGTGGTAGTCGGCGCGAACGATGGCGCGGGTCGCGACGGATGCGTGAGCCAGCGCTCGCGAGACGTTGACGCCCTTGCCGGCTGCCTGCGAGCTGACGGCGCTCGCGCGAAGGACCGCATCGCGAACGAGGGGCGAGGGGAGCTGAATGGTGCGATCGACGCTCGGGTTGATCGTGACGGTGACGATCATGCGCGCACCAGATCCACGTCGGCTGCGCGCAGGGCAGCGCTCAGGTCGGCATCCGGTTCGCCGTCGGTCACGAGGGCGTCGATGTCATCGAGCCCTCCGAACCGTACGAGCGATTCTTCGCCGAGCTTCGATGCGTCAGCGACGACGATCACACGCCGCGCCGAGGCGACAGCGGCTCGTTTGACCTCGGCTTCGGCCTCGTCAGGTGTGCTCAGCCCGAATCTGGCGTTTACGGCGTTGGTCCCAATGATTGCCACATCCGGCCGCAAGCCCGCGATCTGGTCGATGGCTCCTGCGCCGACCAGCGCGCCGGTCACCGCTCGCAGTCTTCCGCCGATCACGCGCACCGCCGGGGTGGTGAGGTGGCTGAGCGTCGACGCGGTGATCACGGAGTTGGTGATGAGCGTGAGCGAAGCGTTGCCGTCCTCTCGGGCGGCCAGAAGCCGGGCGACGCGTGCTGCCGTTGACCCCGCGTCGATGTGCACGGCCCCGCCGAGACCGCGGGGGATCAGATCGAGCGCCGCCGCGGCGATGTGTTCCTTGGCTTCGGTCGCCGTGGCTTCGCGGGCCGCCAGACTCGGCTCGGCGGCGCTCGTTCGACCCGCGGGAACCGCGCCCCCGTGCACGCGCAGGAGCACGCCGTCGGCCTGCAACTGATCAAGATCGCGGCGGATCGTTTCTTGTGCGACGCCGAACAGAGCTGACAGGGCGGTTACCGATGCCCGGCCCTCGTCGGTGACGATTCCCGCGATGCGCTGCTGGCGCTCCGTCGCGTACATGTGTTCTCCCACCCGGCGTCATCCGTGACGTCGAAATCTGTGTATGTGTGAGATTAGCTGTGTATGTGTGAGGTTACAAGAGTTAATCTGCATTTCGGTCGCGCGACCGCGGATGCCGCTGGCGTGCTGGATCCGCCCCGGAGGCTGGGGCACGGCCACCGCGGGCATCTCGAACTGCGGCGCGAGCTACGCGGAGGTGTCTTTAGCGCCGGGGGAGCGGCTGCCCTGCGCGGATGAGATGCGCGTCACGATCAGGTCGATGACGATCCCCAACACGATCGCGACACCGATGGAGATGAGGACGGCGACCACGGGTCCACCCGGAACCAGTCGTCCGACGATCGCTCCGACTGCAGCCTGATACACCGCCCATCCCGTGGCGGCCGCGGCAACAAGAATGAGGTATCGAGGAGCCGGAACCCGCGATGCTCCAGCCGTCAGATTCACCGCCAATCGGGCGAACGGGATGAACCGGGCTGTGAAGACTACTGTCGCGCTCGATCGGTGCAGTCGCCGGTGGGCCCAGCCGATGGCGGCACTCACTCTGCGACCCCGCATCCACGCCCACCGGTCCAGCCCGACGCGGCGCCCGACGACGTACACGATCATGTCGCCGAGGAACGCTGCGACCGCGGCCAGTAGCACAACGCCCAGGAGTGGCGGTGAGCCGACGGTGACAGCGAGCGCACCGAAGGCGGTCACGGCGACCTCTCCCGGGACCAGCACCAGGAGGCTGTCGGCGAGGACGAGCGCGAACATGAGAGGGAGTGCCCAGGGGCTGCCGGCAACGTGCGTCAGCACCTCATCGATCACACTTCTGGGTAACACGCGCGGGTGAACGGAGACGGAACGGGGCACGTCCGGTGACGCGCTAGCGTGCATCCGGTGAACTCTCGGCGACCGTGCCTGCCTCAGCGTGTTCGGCGATCCGACAGGCGTCACCCTGGAGCCGTGAGAGTCGCGGTATTGGCGGAATCGTTCCTCCCCCACATGAACGGAGTCACCGGCTCGGTGCTCCAGATCCTTCGTCATCTCGCGAACGAGGGACACGAAACCCTTGTCATCGCACCCAAGGCAGGCGACGTTGAGACGGATCTGCGCGGCGCTGATCTGTCCGGCGCTCGCACGACAATGCTGCGGTCGGTGCCGCTGCCCTCGTACCCACAGGTGCGGGTCGTGTTCGCTCGCGCGGCGAAGCTCGCGGCGCACCTGGGCGAGTTTCGACCCGATGTCATTCACCTGGCATCGCCCTTCGTGCTGGGCTGGCAGGGAACTGCCGCTGCCGACGCGCTGAAGGTTCCGGTTGTCGCGGTCTACCAGACGGATGTCGTCGCTTATGCCCAGAAGTACGGGCTGCCGGCTGCGACATCGATCGTGCAGTCGCACCTGGCGCGCTTGCACCGGCGTTCGACGTTGACCCTGGTGCCGTCTTCGGCGAGCATGTCTCAGCTCGAAGGTCTCGGCATTGATCGCCTCCGCCGGTGGGGGCGGGGAGTGGATGCCATCCGATTCGCTCCCGAGCACCGGAGCGCTGCGTGGCGCCAGCGCGTGGCCCCGGGTGAGACGATCATCGGCTACGTGGGCCGGCTCGCCCCCGAGAAGCAGGTCGAAGATCTCGCCGCGCTGCACGATCTTCCGGGAAGCCGCCTCGTGATCGTCGGTGACGGACCGTCAAGACCAGCGCTCGAACGGTCCCTCCCGCGCGCTGTCTTTCTCGGACACCTGTCCGGCGACGCTCTCGGCGAGGCGATGGCATCCTTCGATGTCTTCGTTCACCCCGGCGAGAGCGAGACGTTCGGTCAGACGATTCAGGAGGCTCTCGCGGCTGGAGTTCCCGTCGTCGCGACGGGCACAGGCGGGCCGGTCGATCTGGTTCGCAGCAGCGTCGACGGATGGCTCTATCGGCCGGGCGACCTCATTGATCTCCGCGCGCGCGTGTCAGACCTCATCGGAGACGAATCCAAGCGGCGAGCCTTTGCGGCCGCGGCCCGCGAATCCGTGCGCGAGCGCACCTGGGAGGCTCTGGGCCGCCAGCTTGTCGGTCACTACGCAGAGGCCCGGATGCTCCGCCCGATCGATGACGCCCTGTTCGCGCGTGCGGCGACTCGCCCCGCAGCTCCGCCCGCACCCGCGACGGAGGGAACCCCGCGGTGGTCGCGTTTCGTTGCCCTCGGTGATTCCTTGACCGAGGGGCTGTGCGACACATCGCGGATGCCGAAAGGTCAGTATCGCGGGTGGGCCGACCGTCTCGCGGATCTGTTGGCCGGCGCCCGAGAGGCGAGACTTCCAGCGAGCGCGGAGCCGTTCCGGTACGCGAATCTCGCTGTGCGCAGCCGCAAGATCCGGGACCTCCTCGACGAGCAGCTCCCGCGCGCGCTGGAGATGGCACCCGATCTGGTGTCGGTGTTCATGGGCGCAAACGACCTGGTCAGCCGCGGAGCCGATCCGCTCATCCTGGCGAAGGGGCTCGAACGGGCGGTCGTGGATTTGCGGTCCCGCGGGATCGATGTGCTGCTGGTGAGCATCGTTCTTCCCCGGCGGCCCGCAGCCATGATCTTCGCTCGCCGCGTTGCCGTCTACAACTCCGAAATCAGACGCATTGCGGCCAGCACCGGCTGCATGCTGCTGGATCTTGAGGCCCAGCCGGCGATCAGTGACCTCGACATGTGGGCCGACGACAAGGTCCACTTCCGGTCGAAGGGTCATCGCTTCGTTGCCTACCGGGCTGCTGAGGCGCTCGGCGTCCCGTACGCTGACGAGCTGGCGACGCTCGACTCGGCTTTCCATGACGATGACGACCCGAACCCGCGCGGCTGGGTTCGTCGCGATGCGGTGCCCTGGCTCTGGCGGCGACTCCGTGGACGAACCGCGGGGGACGGCTTGAGCGCGAAGCATGCGGATTACGTAACGATCTCGCGGCGGCCGGCGACCGTTTCCGAGTCGCCGGTCGTGCCGGATGCCGGAGCGAGCCCGGTGCGTGACGGAGCGGAGTCGCCGGGCGCCGACCCGACACGGCGAGTGCGCCCCTGATAGGATCGTCCGGGTTGCCTTACGGCATCCGCTCAACTTCACAGTGAGCTTCATGGAGCAGGCCGGCAGGAAGCTGGTCCCCTGTGGTGGGTTCCCCGTCGTGTTGCGCCGGGTGGTCTTCTACTGGTGGCCAGCGCCGACGATTCACGCGGCGTTATGCCGCACGCTCGATACTGCCTGTTCCTGCTCCTTCGCATGTGCTCGCGCGCCACACGGGTGCGCGAGTCAAAACAAAGAAGGAGAGACCTCTTGGAAGGTCCTGAAATCACCGCCGCTGAAGCCGTTCTCGACAACGGCCGCTTCGGCACCCGCACCGTCCGGTTCGAGACCGGACGCCTGGCCCAGCAGGCTCAGGGCGCTGTTGCCGCGTACCTCGACGAAGAAACCATGCTGCTCTCGGCGACGAGCGCCGGAAAGCACCCTCGCGAGGGCTTCGACTTCTTCCCCCTGACGGTGGATGTCGAAGAGCGCTCCTACGCCGCCGGAAAGATCCCCGGTTCGTTTTTCCGTCGTGAGGGTCGCCCCTCGACCGAGGCGATCCTGGTCTGCCGTCTGATCGACCGTCCGCTGCGCCCCTCGTTCGTCTCGGGGCTGCGCAACGAGGTGCAGATCGTTGTCACGGTGCTCTCGATCGCGCCGGGTGAGTTCTACGACGCGCTCGCGATCAACGCGGCATCCCTCTCGACCCAGATCTCCGGTCTGCCTTTCTCGGGTCCCATTGCCGGTGTACGCCTCGCGCTGATCCCCGGCCACGGCGAGCACGCCGACCAGTGGGTCGCGTTCCCCAAGGCCGAGCAGCTCGAGGATGCGGTCTTCGACCTGATCGTCGCCGGGCGCGTCCTGCCCGACGGTGACGTCGCGATCATGATGGTCGAGGCCGAGGCCACCGAAGGTAGCTGGAACCTCATCAAGGGCGGCGCCACCAAGCCCAGCGAAGAGATCGTCGCGCAGGGCCTGGAGGCCTCCAAGCCCTTCATCAAGGAGCTCGTGGCCGCGCAGAACGTCGTCGCGAACACCGCCGCGAAGGAGATCCAGCCCTACCCGGTCTTCCCCGCGTACGCCGACGAGACCTACGACTTCGTCGCCGGTCGCGCTTACGACAAGCTCGTCCCGATCTACCAGATCGCCGACAAGGTCGAGCGTCAGAACTCCGACGATGAGCTCAAGGATGCCGTCAAGGCAGAGCTGGTCGCCGCCGTTGAAGCCGGTGAGCTGCCCGAAACGGCTCTGGGTGAATTCTCGGCAGCGTACAAGTCGGTGACCAAGAAGATCGTTCGTGGTCGCATCCTCACCGACGGTGTCCGCATCGACGGCCGTGGGCTTGCCGACATCCGTCCGCTGGATGCCGAGGTCCAGGTGATCCCGCGTGTGCACGGTTCAGCGATCTTCCAGCGCGGTGAGACCCAGATCCTGGGCGTCACGACGCTGAACATGCTCAAGATGGAGCAGCAGATCGACTCGCTCTCGCCCACGACGAGCAAGCGGTACATGCACCACTACAACTTCCCGCCGTACTCGACCGGTGAGACCGGTCGCGTGGGAAGCCCGAAGCGCCGCGAGATCGGCCACGGGTTCTTGGCCGAGCGTGCGCTCGTGCCGGTGCTGCCCCCGCGCGAGGAGTTCCCCTACGCGATCCGTCAGGTGTCCGAGGCGCTCGGCTCCAACGGATCGACCTCGATGGGCTCGGTGTGTGCCTCGACGCTGTCGCTGCTGAACGCGGGTGTGCCGCTTCGCGCGCCCGTCGCCGGTATTGCGATGGGCCTCGTCTCGGACGAGGTCGACGGTCAGACCCGCTACGCGGCGCTCACCGACATCCTCGGTGCAGAAGACGCTCTGGGCGACATGGACTTCAAGGTCGCCGGCACGAGCGAGTTCGTCACCGCTATCCAGCTCGACACGAAGCTCGACGGCATCCCGTCGTCTGTGCTCTCGGCTGCGCTCACGCAGGCCAAGGAAGCGCGCCTGACGATCCTGAACGTCATCAACGCTGCTATCGACGGCCCCGATGAAATGGCTCCGACGGCGCCGCGCGTGATCAGCGTGCAGATCCCCGTCGACAAGATCGGTGAGCTGATCGGGCCCAAGGGCAAGACGATCAACGCGATCCAGGATGCGACCGGCGCCGACATCTCCATCGAAGAGGACGGCACCGTGTACATCGGCGCTACCGACGGTCCGTCGGCCGAGGCGGCCCGCGCCCAGGTCAACGCGATCGCCAACCCCACCAACCCGGAGGTCGGCGAGCAGTTCCTCGGAACCGTCGTCAAGATCGCGACGTTCGGGGCGTTCGTCTCGCTACTTCCGGGCAAGGACGGCCTGCTCCACATCAGCGAGGTCCGCAAGCTCGCCGGTGGCAAGCGTGTCGAAAACGTCGACGATGTCCTGTCGGTCGGGCAGAAGCTGCTGGTCAAAATCACCAAGATCGACGACCGCGGCAAGCTCTCCCTTGAGCCCGTGATCGACGAGCCCGCCGATCAGGAGGGCCGTGCCGCAGCAAACGAGGGTCCCGAGGCTCCCGCGGAAGGCTGATACCCGTTGTCGAGAACGCCCGTCCCTCCGGGGGCGGGCGTTCTCGCGTTCGGCGTGATCGAAGCGTTATGTAATATTCACGCCTGTGTTGCCTGGCGTCGCCGCGCCGCCGCCGGTAAGCCGTAACCTCGAAACACGCGCCGGGGAGCGCGTCGGCATCCGTCACTCACCACCACGGATACCGTGAAGGGGGTGAGGGAATGGCTGCTTTTGGCCTCGGTGCCGCGGCAACGGCAGGAGCCGGAGCGGTGAACCCCGCCCACCCGTCAGCCCCAATCCCCGTCCTCGGGCAGCCGCTCGGCTCGAGCGTGCGCGTCGACCTCGGCGAGACGGGCATGTCGGTCTTTCCCCTCATTCTTGGCGGCGGTGAGTTTGGCTGGACGGTTGACGCGGCCACGAGCCACGAGATCCTCGACACGTACGTTCGGGCAGGCGGCAACGCCATTCACACCGCTGACAGCTTCTCGGGCGGGCGCAGCGAACACATCATCGGCCGATGGATGGCAGACCGCGGCATCCGGGATGACATCGTTCTCGCCGTTCGCGTCGGTGCGCATCCCGACCACCCGGGACTCGGGCCGGTAGATCTCGTGCGCGCTGCAGAGGCTTCGCTCACGCGGCTCGGCACCGACCGCATCGACGTTCTGTACCTTGACGCTCGTGCTGACACGACCACCGCGGTCGAAGAGACACTCGCCACCGCGGAGTGGCTCATCAGCGCGGGTAAGGTGCGCGCGATTGGAGCGATCGGCTATCAGGCTGCGCAGCTCGTGGAGGCGCGCATCCTGTGCTCGGCGGGTTATCCGCGCATCTCGGTGCTGGATGTTCCCTTCAACGTGTTGCGGCGGCATGAGTTCGACGGCGACCTGCGTCTGGTGGCCAACGCCCAGTCGATGGCGGTGACACCCTCGCACGCCCTCGAGCACGGGTTCCTCTCGGGGTTGCACCGCGACCGCATGAACGGACCGCTGTCGGTTCGCGCGAAGCAGATCACCGCGAACGTCAACCGCCGCGGTACACGCACCCTGAAGGCCCTGGACGCAATCGCTGCGGATCTGGGTGTCACGAACGCCTCGGTAGCCGTGGCCTGGCTTCTTGCGCAGCGCATCATCACGGCGCCGATCATCAACGCGTTCGCCCCGCATCAGGTCGACGAGCTCGTCCAGGGCGTGGGTGTGCGACTCACCCGCGCCCAGCTGGCAGATATCGCCCGCGCGGCAGACTGAGTCACCCCGCCTCGGGGCCGAGAGGTTAGGGTAGGACTGTTCCGAGCACGTCGAGGAAGCGGCCCCGTGACCCACTACATCTACCTCGTTCGCCACGGTGAACATCTGGATGCCGAGCATGGCCTGATCGACGGACCCCTCTCGCCGCGCGGCAAGCGCCAAGCAGCGCTCCTGGCCGACCGCCTCTCGGGAATCCCCTTCAACGCGCTGTGGCATTCCCCGCTCGACCGTGCCGCCGAGACGGCGCGGGCGATCGCGGAGCGGATGCCGGCGCTGGCCCCGACGCCCTCCGCTCTGCTGTTCGACTGCGTTCCCACCGGCATGGTCGAGGAGACCCCCGCCGTGTTCGAGCCGTTCTTCGGAGCTGTCACCGAGGAAGAGATCGAGGCCGGCCGTGCGCAGATGGCCGACGCCGTCAATGCGTTCCTGGTGCGTAAATCCGGCGAAGTCCATGAACTGCTCGTGACGCATAACTTCGTCATCGGGTGGTTCGTTCGCGAGGTCCTGCAGGCTCCCGAGTGGAAGTGGATGACGCTGAATCAGGCCAATTGCGGTCTGACGGTGCTCGCGCAGAAGCAGGGAAGGCCGTGGACCCTGCTGTCGCACAACGACCTCGCGCACCTGCCGGTCGAAGACCGCACGGGGCTTCCCGAGGCCTACGCGTTCTGAGCTACGCCGAGACTGCCGGTTGCCGCGGATAGGCTGGAGCCCATGACCACACGCGTCGCCATCGTCGGTGCCACGGGAAAGCTCGGCGGAATCATCCGCGACGTCGTTGCTGCTGAGCCCGGATTCGAGGTCCACTCCGAGCTCGATTCGCGCTCAGCGATGTCAGAGCTCGATGGCGCCGACCTCGTCGTGGATGCGACAACTCCCGCGGTGTCGATCGACATCGTCAAGGCCGCAGCCGAGCGGGGCATCGACATCATCGTCGGGACTTCGGGGTGGTCGGCCGAACGCATCGCGCGCGTGCGGCCCGAAATCGAACAGGCCGGGATCCGGGCGGTGTTCATCCCGAATTTCTCGCTCGGATCAGTGATCGGCTCGGCGCTGTCTGCTGCTGCGGCCCCCTTCTTCTCGTCGATCGAGATCATCGAAGCCCACCGTGAGACCAAGATCGACTCGCCGTCGGGTACGGCGGTGCGCACCGCCGAGCTGATCGCTGCGGCCCGTGCGGATGCCGGTCCCGTCGCCGCCCCCCATGTCGACCAGCGGGCGCGAGGGCAGCAGGTTGCGAGCGTTCCCATCCATTCCCTCCGGAGGCCCGGAGTGGTTGCAAGCCAGAGCGTCCTGCTTTCGGGACCGGGGGAGACGCTCACCCTCACCCACGACACCATCGACCCTGCAGCCGCCTACGCGCCAGGCATCCGCCTCGTGCTCGGAGCAGTCTCGCGGCGCGTCGCCGGAGTCGAACCCGGCCGAGTCCTGATCGGGCTTGACGCTTTCCTCGACATCGGGGTTCGCCTACCGGCGTTCGTCGACCAGCCGCCCGTGGATGAGGGCGGCGTGCCGGGGCAGGTAGCCCGCGCCACCGGCGCATGAGTTCGCGCATCGCCGTCGCGGTGATGGCTGCGCTCCTGCTGCTGTACATCGCCCTGGTAGCCCAGCGGGCGTGGCTGCTGCTGGTCAGCGGCGACCCGGTCGGGGTGGCGATGGGAGCGGTGCTGGTGGTGCTGCCGATCATCGCGATCTGGGCGCTTGCGCGGGAGCTGTGGTTCGGTGTGCGGGCCGAGCAACTCGGTCGGCGCCTCGAGGCCGAGGGTGAGCTGCCTGATGATCTCGTCGCGGTGCGCCCGAGTGGGCGCGTCGTGCGCGCTGACGGGGATGCGCTTTTCCCCCGTTTCAAAGCGGATGTCGAAAGCGCACCCGACGACTGGCGGGCCTGGTATCGGCTCGGGATCGTCTATGACGCGGCTGGTGACCGACGTCGCGCACGGGCCGCAGCGCGAACCGCAATCCGGCTCGAGCGCGGGCGGGGTCAGCAGAGCTGACCGATAACCGTCAGCTCTGGCCGACCGCCGCCCGAACGGCGTCCTCCGCGCTCTCGTGCGTCCACGAGAAGCCGGAGGCGGCGAGCACCTCGGGGATCAGGTAGGCGTCCGTGGTCAAGAGCGACTCGGTCGGGTCTGACCCCAGTACAAGCTTCAGGCCCCACTCCGGGGCGCGCAGCAGGTACGGTCGGTTCAGCTCTCGCGCCAGGGCGAAGCCGATGTCGTTCGCGGTGGCTCGGGTCGGGCCGCACAGGTTCACGGGCCCCATCGTGCCGGTGTCGATGACGTGCCGGATCGCTCGGACCTCGTCATCCAGCGAGATCCACGGCCACACTTGCGTGCCTCGCCCCAGCGGCCCGCTGAGCCCGAGCTTCGTGAGCAGGATCAGGGGTTTGAGCACACCATCACGGTGAATGATCGGCGCTGTTCGCAGCGTCGTGACGCGCGCATTGTCGCCGGCGCCGTACGCGGCGCTTTCCCACTCGCCGCACAGATCAGCGAGGAATCCGTCGCCGCGGGGGGCGTCCTCGGCGATCGGGCCACCGGGATGCGTGCCGTAGTAGCCGACGGCGGATGCCGACACGAAGTGCGGTGCGCTCTCGCCCAACTCCCGTACGGCGCGTGCCACGGCGCGGGTCGGCGTGACGCGCGACCACAGCAGCGTGTGCTTGTACGACGACGTCCAAGGGAATCGGCCGATGCTCGCTCCGTTCAACCCGATGACCGCGTCAGCGCCGTCCAGCACTGCCGGGTCGAGCACGTCGGAGTCGACGAGCCACGGCACCTCGTCAGCACCCGCGTCGCGCGTGCGGACGAGGGTCGTCACGCGGACGCCGTCGGCCCGCAGACTCGCGGCGAGCGTCCGGCCGATGAGGCCGGACGCTCCACCGATGACGACGTGTCGCGGAGCCGACTCAGGCAAGCGTCGCCTCGAGGGTGATTTCAATTCCCGCCAGAGCTGCCGAGACCGGGCATCCGGCCTTCGCGGCGCTCGCGATGCGATCGAAGTCTTCCTGGGAAAGGCCCGGGACCGACGCGTGCACGTTGAGGTGGCTTCCGGTGATGCCCGTGCCGGGAATGAAAGTGACAGCTGCCGAGCAGCGCACTGACTCGGGGGGCGTGCCGTTCTGGGTGAGCTCGTGCGAGAACGCCATGCTGAAGCAGGACGCGTGGGCTGCCGCAATGAGTTCTTCGGGTGTGGTGACTGTCGAGGACCCTTCGCTGCGGGCCTTCCAGTTGACATCGAAAGTGCCGAGGTGCGAACTGTCGAACGTCACTGTTCCCGATCCATCGGTCAGGCTGCCGTTCCAGACGGTGGTGGCTTCGCTCGTCACGGACATGGGGACCTCCCTGGTCGTCATGCACCCGGAGTGGGCGCTTCCGCGGTCAGCCTAACGGCGTTTCGCGGGGGAGGGCAGGCTCCTGACCAAACCCGCGCCGCCGGCCGGATATCCGGCTTAGGCGGCGCTGGGGTTGCGTCTACCGAGTACCCCGGCGCGCTGCAGCACGAGGTACAGCTGGCATCCCAGGCACAGCCCGAATACGGCGTTGAGGAAAGCCGCGACGAATGCTGCAGCGGCAGCTGCCGGGACTCCCCACGGCACGCCGACGACGAACAGCAGGATGCCGATAGCGGCGACGAACAGACCGACCCCCTGCGCGAAGCGCGGCGGGCGCGGGTCTTCAAGCTCGCTGGGCGGCGCCAGGCGGGGCTGGATGAGGCCGCGATAAAGAGCGCCCCACGGAGCCGTGCGCGGCGACACGACCCCCCACAGGAATAGCAGGGCGATCGCGACCAGCAGCACGAAGGCTGCGACGGTGGCGCCGGTCAGCCCGAGGAACACGTCGACGAGCAGCAGGACGGATGTGATCGCGGCGGCGAACCGCGGACCCCGAGGGTCGATACCGCGGGCTTTGTCAGGCATGGGCGCTCTCCGTCGTCAGTCGCTGAAGCTCGAGCTCGAGCACGTGGCGGTTCGGCACGCCGCCGAACCGGGTCTGGACTGCGCCGTCACGGTCGAGCACGAGGGTTGTCGGGGTCTGCAGCACGTTGAAGTGGCGCGCGATATCGGGGCGATGAGTGAGGTCGACATCCAGGTGAAGAACCCCGGGACGCGAGGCGGCGATTTCGCCGAGCGTCCGGTGAACGCCGGGGCATCGGCTGCACATCTCCGTGCTGAACTGCAGCAGGGTTGCAGCGTCCCCGAGCCGGTCGGCACCGAGACGGGACGGCTCGACGATCTCATGGTTGACATCACGCCGCAGGCGCCCCTGTCGGCTGCGCAGCAGGATGCCGATCACGGCGGTGACCGCGACCAGAGCGGCGATGCCGAGAAGAGCAGAGAGGGGTTCCACGGCATCCCACACTAAGCGACCGGAAGGCGGGAGGGGCGCGCGTGACGGACTGTGACACTGTGCTGGAGCACCCAGATCGCAAGAGGCAGGACGCGCCCGGCGCGCAGCGTGCCACGCGGGCTTGCGCGAGTAGGGTGTGAGCCGTGACCGACATCGAGTTTCGCAGCGACGTGACAGTCGAGCTTGTCCGAGCCAGTGCAGCAGATTCCGACGTTCTCTTCGCGGCGCGCGTGTCGACGCTCGGCGAACAGACCCTCGGCGACGCAGCAGCCGGGGTGGAGGCATCCGACCGGGATCGGGGGCTCATCAACTATCTGATGCGTGACCGGCACGGTTCCCCGTTCGAGCACAACTCGATGACCTTCTATGTGCAGGCGCCGATCTTCGTCTTCCGCGAGTTCATGCGGCACCGGATCGCCTCCTACAACGAGGAATCCGGTCGCTACCGCGAACTGCGGCCGGTGTTCTACGTGCCGGCTCCCGAGCGAAAGCTCGTTCAGGTCGGAAAGCCCGGTGCATACGACTTCATCGACGGCACCCCCGAGCAGACCGAGATCGTCGATGAGGCGACGCGGGAGGCATCCGCGCACGCGTTCGCGGCGTATCAACGGATGCTGGATGCCGGCGTTGCCCGCGAGGTTGCGCGCATCGTGCTGCCGCTGAACACCTACTCGTCGATGTACGTCACGATGAACGCCCGGTCGCTCATGAACTTCCTGTCGCTGCGGACGAAGGTCGAAGGTTCCCACTTCCCGTCGTTCCCGCAGCGGGAGATCGAGATGTGCGCCGAGAAGATGGAAGACCTGTGGGCGACCCTCATGCCGATGACACACTCGGCGTTCGCGGCGAACGGCCGCGTGGCTCCGTGACGCCGATGACCTGCTCCGAGATCGGCTGAGCGCAATGCCGAAGACCGTTCTGGTCACCGGGGCAAGCTCGGGCCTCGGCGCGCAGTACGCCCGCCGCCTCGCAGCGCGGGGAGCGGATGTCGTGCTCGTGGGTCGGGACGGGGCAGCCTTGGATGCCGTCGCCACAGAGATCCGCGATCGCTGCCGCGTTCAGGCCGAGGTCCTCGTCGCCGACCTGACGAAACCGCGCCAGCGGGCGAAGGTCGAGGCCCGGCTGACAGATCCCGAGCGCCCCATCGAGGTTCTGGTCAACAACGCCGGCTTCGGCCTTCCCCTCGCGTTCGAACGTAACGACATCGAGGACGAAGCCCGTCACCTCGCGCTGCATGTCGAGGCACCGATGCGGCTCATGCACGCAGCCCTCGGCCCCATGCTCAGCCGCGGTCACGGACGCGTCATCAACGTCGCGTCGGTTGCCGCGTACACGCCGCGATCGACCTACGGCGCTGTCAAGCGGTGGGTCGTCGAGTTCTCGCGCTGGGCCAATGCCGCCTACTCGCCCTCGGGGGTGACGGTGACCGCGGTCTGCCCTGGCTTCACCCACACGAACTTCCACGAACGGATGGGGCTGGCGCCAGGCCGCGAGGGCGTGGCCGACTGGCTGTGGCTCGACGCTGAGGTCGTCGTCGAGCAATCCCTGCGCGATGCAGCGCGCGGCCGGGCAGTCTCGATCCCGTCCCTGAAGTGGAAGCTGATCACCGCCGTCGCGCGCCTGCTGCCGGCATCCGTCGCTGCAGCCGCGGGCAGCCGCGGTCGGTGAGTCCCGTCAGCTCACGCGCCCGAGGTGGATGGCGGCGAACATCAGCGCCGCGATTGTCTCGCCGTCGGTGATCCGGCGGTCGCGAATCATCCCGAGCACCTCAGGAAACGGAACCCACGACACCTCGTCGATGCCCTCCTCGTGGCGGTCTGTCGCATGGGCACCGGGAACGGGCTCCAGGCCGGTCGCCAGAAACACGTGCTCGGGGGCGTCGGCGATGCCGTTGAGGGCATACATGAAGCCGATCTCGGTGAGCTCGCCAGCCCGCAGGCCGGTTTCCTCGCGGAGTTCTCGCTCGGCAGCCTCGCGGGGGGACTCCCCATCGGTGCCCCCGGCGGGAACCTCGATCGATCTCGTGCCGGTGGGGTAGCGCTCCAGGGCGACCAGGCACACCCGGTCGTGCGTATCGACGGCTACGACGAACACAGCGGGATGCTGCATCCGGACGACGCCGTAGATCCCCGCGCCGGCAGGACCGCTGACGCCGTCCTCCCGAACCGCGATCCAGCGGTTCTCATAGACCGATCTCGAGGATTCCGTGCGCCACGACATGCCACCAGGCTAGAGTCCCGCAGGTGCCGGTCGCGGTGACCCCGGATGCCGAACCGATAGCCTGAACCCATGACGCACTCGACAAACCCGTTCGGGCAGGTGCTCGTCGCGCTGGTCACTCCCATGACCGCCGACGGCGAAGTCGACTGGCCGGCCGTCGAGAAGCACATCGACGATGTGATCGGCGCCGGGGCCGACGGCATCGTGGTGACCGGAACGACGGGGGAGACCTCGACCCTGACCGATGCCGAGAAGATCCGCCTCGTCGAGGTCGGCAAAGACGTCGCAGCCGGACGGGCGAAGATCATCACCGGCGGTGGCTCCAACGAGACAGCCCACGCGATCGAGCTGTACAAGGCCAGCGAGAAGGTCGGTGCCGACGGCATCATGATCGTCACGCCCTACTACAACAAGCCCACCCAGGCCGGCATCCTGACCCACTTCCGCCTCGTCGCCGACGCCACGGATCTGCCCGTCATCCTCTACGACATCCCGGGCCGCACGGGCGTGCCCATCCGGTACGAGACCATCCTGCGGCTGGCCAAGCACCCGAACATCCTCGCGATCAAAGACGCCAAGGGCGATTTCAGCGAGGTGAGCCGCGTGCTCAACCAGACCGACCTGCTGTACTTCTCCGGCGATGACGCCAACGTGCTGCCGCATCTGTCGATCGGAGCATCCGGCCTGATCGGCGTCACGGCCAACATCGCCGCGCAGCCCTACCGGGAGATCGTCGACGCCGTGAACGCGGGAGACCTCACCGCTGCCACTGCCGCCCACCGCAAGCTCGAACCGCTCGTGCGCGCCGTCATGACGCACGTTCCCGGCACCGTTTCGGCCAAGTACATCCTCCACGGGCTCGGCCGGATCACCAGCCCTCGCGTGCGGCTGCCGCTCGTGGGCCCGGAGGAGTGGGAAGCCGCCAAGATCGAGGATGAACTGGCCCTCGTGTCGGGCGTTCCCGGTGCCGATTTCTCGAACTTCCGCCCCGACCGCAACGCTGCCGCCGGCGGTGCCCTGCCCAAGGTCTCGGGCACCACGCGCTGATCCCCAGCGCCGATAGGAGTCGCATGTCCAACGCTGTTCTCGCCCCACCCCCGCTCGAATCGGGGACGCTGCGCGTCATCCCGCTCGGGGGCCTCGGCGAGGTCGGCCGCAACATGACGATCTTCGAGCTCGACGGCAAGATCCTGGTCGTGGACTGCGGGGTGCTCTTCCCTGAGGAGCATCAGCCAGGAGTGGACCTCATCCTTCCCGACTTCGAGCCCCTCAAGGAGCGCCTGGACGACATCGTCGGGGTCGTGCTCACGCACGGTCACGAAGACCACATCGGCGCGGTTCCGTACCTGCTCAAACTCAAGGGCGACCTTCCCTTGATCGGCTCGGGCCTGACCCTCGCGCTCACCGAAGCAAAGCTCAAGGAACACCGGCTGCGCCCCTACACCCTCACGGTGAAGGAGGGCCAGGTCGAACGGCTCGGCCCGTTCGAGCTCGAGTTCGTCGCGGTCAACCACTCGATTCCCGACGCGCTCGCGGTAGCCATCCGCACCCACGCCGGCACGGTGCTGGCCACCGGCGACTTCAAGATGGACCAGCTCCCGCTGGATGGGCGCCTGACCGACCTTCGAGCGTTCTCGCGCCTGGGCGAAGCCGGTGTCGACCTCTTCCTCGTCGACTCCACCAACGCCGACGTCCCCGGATTCACACCCCTCGAGAAGGAGATCGGCCCGGTCCTCGACCAGGTCATCGGCAAAGCGCCGCGCCGGGTCATCGTCGCGAGTTTCTCCAGCCACGTCCATCGCGTTCAGCAGGTGATGGATGCCGCTGCCGCCCACGGACGCCGCTTGGCGCTGCTCGGCCGCAGCATGGTGCGCAATATGACGATCGCCGAAGACCTCGGCTATCTGAACGTGCCGGACGGCCTTCTCATCGACTACAAGAAGGCCCGCAACCTTCCGGACGATCAGATCGTCTATATGTCGACCGGATCGCAGGGCGAGCCGATGGCGGTGCTCTCGCGCATGGCCAACCTCGACCACGAGATCGAGCCGGGTCCGGGCGACACCGTCATCCTCGCCTCGAGCCTGATCCCCGGCAACGAGAACGCCGTCTACCGCGTCATTGACGGGCTCACCAAGCTCGGTGCCAATGTCGTGCACAAGGCCAACGCCAAGGTCCACGTGTCGGGCCACGCTGCCGCCGGCGAGCTGCTCTACTGCTACAACATCCTCAAGCCCCGAAACGTGCTCCCCGTCCACGGCGAGTACCGGCACCTGATGGCCAACGCCCAGCTGGCGCAGCAGACCGGCGTTCCCGCCGAGAATACGATCGTCGCCGAGAACGGGTCTGTCATCGATCTCCGCGACGGTGTCGCGCGCAACGTCGGTCAGCTCGATCTCGGGTTCGTCTACGTCGACGGGTCGAGCGTCGGTGAGATCACGGATGCCGACCTCAAGGACCGTCGCATCCTTGGCGAAGAGGGCTTCATTTCGGTGATCGTCGTCGTGGATGCCGCAACCGGCCGCATCATCTCCGGTCCCGAGGTCCACGCCCGAGGTTTCGCGGAGGACGCTGCAGTGTTCGAGAGCGTGAAGCCCAAGATCGCTGCGGCACTCGCGGAGGCAGCGCAGTCCGGTGTGCGCGACAATCACGCGCTCTCGCAGGTCGTGCGTCGCACGATCGGCCGCTGGGTGAATCAGTCCCTGCGGCGCCGGCCGATGATCGTGCCGCTGGTCATCGAGGCCTGAGCTTCCAGCGCCGCTGGTCGGCGGATGCGCGACCTGTCGCGCTCGCTACAATCACGGCATGCCCGCCACCTTCAGCATCCGCCCCGCGACGGCTGCCGATGGCGCGTTCCTGGGTGACATGGTCGTCGAGGCAGCCAACTGGTCGCCGGGACGCTCTCGTCCGCGATACGAGGTGCTGAATGCCCCCGAGCACGGCAGGTATGTCTCGGGCTGGATGCGTCCCGGGGACGCCGGGTTCGTCGCGTCGGATCCGCAGGGGGAGCCCATCGGGGCGGCGTGGTATCGGATGTTCCCGCGATCCGACCCCGGATTCGGCTACGTCGGCACTGGTGTTCCCGAGCTGATCATCGGGGTGCGGCCCATCTGGCGGGCACACGGGGTCGGCCGCGCGCTTCTGCGCGCCCTGTCCGACAACGCTCGCGCCGCCGGGTTCGCGCGTCTGAGCCTGAGCGTCGAGCGGGGCAACTTCGCCGCGGTCTTCTACCGCACCGAGGGCTTCGCGGTAGTCCAGAGCGGTTTCGGTCGCGACACCATGGTCAAGCGCCTGCGCTGACGGATCGTCGAGACTGCATCGTGCCCGCGAGGGCGCGTGAGGCGCGCGCTGGCTCGCGGGCACACTGCAGTTTCGCGGCGGACGCATCGGTCGGATGCCGACAGGCCGCGTCGTTCCGCGGATTTGTCGGTGGTCGCACCTACCGTGGAGGTCATGCCGAGGAGTAGCACCAAGACCTCGACCTCTGGTCGTGCGCCCGCGAAGGGCTCGCGTTCGCGCGCGTCAGCGCCGGCGCCCAAGCGGTACGTCGGCGACGAAGAGCGCCCCGCACTGATCGTGCGGATGTGGCTGGGCCTGGCTCACGCGACCGGCGGCGTGTTCCGCGCGTTCGGTCCCGAGACCCTCGAGAAAGACCAGCGGCGCGACGGATTCCCCTTCTTCTTGGTGCTGCTCGCGATCGCCGGCGCAGTAGTGGAGTGGTTCTTCATCGGGTCGGAGGTCGGCGAGACGATCTCGGCCTACTCGGTCGGCGCGCTTGTCGGACGCGTCGCGTTCGTGCTGCCGGTGCTGCTGGTGATCCTCGCGGGCTGGCTGTTTCGTCATCCGGCATCCGTCCACGACAACGGCAGGATCGGGATCGGCTTCGGTCTCATCATCCTGGTCATCGCGGCTTTCGCCCATGTCTACGGCGGCCGCCCGCAGCCGCGCGACGGCCTCCCGGCACTGAGTGCGGCAGGCGGCGTCTTCGGCTGG
>NZ_DCBW01000019.1:97272-119724 GCF_002313585.1 Microbacterium sp. UBA1097
CGGCTGGATGCTGGGCGAGCCGCTCGCGCTGGGATTGACCTTGATCGGCGCCGGCATCGTGCTGGCCCTGCTCGGCATCCTCAGCATCCTGATCCTCACCAAGACGCCGCCCAACCGCATCGGCAGGCGCCTGGGCGACCTCTATGCCTGGATGTTCGGCGCGGAGCGCGCGACGCGACCCGCCGAGTCGGCCGACACTGACGAGACAGAGTCTGGCGAACGCACGTCCTTGCCCTGGTGGCGCCGTAACAGCTCGGGACGCGAGCAGGATGCCGACGGCGGTCAGTCGACCGAGGACTTCCTCACCGAACTCCTGCCGCCGGGCCCTCCCGAGGGAGGCTTCGATCAGGCCTTCGCGGCAGTTGCATCGGATGCGCCGGCACCGGATGCCCTCACCGAGGTCATCGATCCCGCCGTCCTCGACGGCGCGAAGAAGGCGGTCAGCGGATCGCACACGGGGCTCCAGGACGACGATGCCGACGACGAGGATGCCGCCCTCCCCGGCGTGATCGGCATTGGCAGCGATGCCCCCCGGTCTGCTCCGACCGCGCCCTACCGACTCCCGTCGGTCAACAACCTCTCGGCGGGGACTCCCGCGAAGTCGCGCTCGGAGGCCAACGACGCGGTCGTCCGGGCGATCACAAGCGTCTTCGAGGAATTCTCGATCAACGCACGGGTGACCGGGTTCTCGCGCGGGCCGACAGTCACGCAGTACGAGATCGAGCTCGGCCCCGGTGTGAAGGTCGAGCGCATCACGGCGCTCACGAACAACATCGCTTACGCCGTCGCCTCCAACGAGGTGCGCATCCTCGCGCCGATCCCCGGCAAGAGCGCGATCGGTGTCGAGATCCCCAACACCGATCGAGAGATCGTCACGCTCGGTGACGTCCTGCGCTCGGCGGCTGCCACTCAGTCCACGCATCCGATGACGATCGGCGTGGGCAAGGACGTCGGTGGCGGCTTCGTTGTGGCGAACCTCGCGAAGATGCCCCACCTACTCGTCGCCGGTTCGACCGGCTCGGGTAAGTCGAGCTTCGTGAACTCGATGATCACGAGCCTGCTGATGCGCGCCAAGCCCTCCGAGGTGCGGATGGTGCTGATCGACCCCAAGCGCGTCGAGTTGACTTCCTATGCTGGCGTGCCGCACCTGATCACCCCCATCATCACGAACCCCAAGAAGGCGGCGGAAGCCCTCCAGTGGGTCGTGAAAGAGATGGACATGCGCTACGACGACCTCGCGTCGTTCGGGTTCCGCCACATCGACGATTTCAACCGTGCGGTCGTCGCTGGCGAGGTGAAGCTGCCGCCCGGCAGTGAACGGGTCCTCAAGCCCTACCCCTACCTCTTGGTCGTGGTTGACGAGCTCGCCGACCTCATGATGGTCGCCCCACGCGATGTCGAAGACTCGATCGTGCGCATCACACAGCTGGCGCGAGCGAGCGGCATCCATCTGGTACTGGCGACACAGCGACCCTCGGTCGACGTCGTGACGGGCCTCATCAAGGCCAACGTCCCCTCGCGTCTCGCTTTCGCGGTGACCAGCGTCACCGACTCCCGCGTCATCCTGGATCAGCCCGGCGCCGACCGTCTGATCGGCCAGGGCGATGCGCTGTTCCTGCCGATGGGGGCCTCGAAGACCCTGCGCGTGCAGGGTGCGTGGGTGAGCGAATCCGAGATCGAGAAAGTCGTCGCGCACGTGACGGGGCAGGCCCGCCCCGAGTATCGATCGGACGTGCAGGCGGCTGCCGAGAAGAAAGAGGTGGATGCCGACATCGGTGACGACCTTGAACTGCTGCTGGCTGCAGCAGAACTCGTCGTCTCGACGCAGTTCGGTTCGACCTCGATGCTCCAGCGCAAGCTCCGCGTCGGCTTCGCGAAGGCGGGGCGGCTCATGGACCTCCTCGAATCACGCGAGATCGTCGGTCCGTCTGAGGGGTCGAAGGCGCGCGATGTGCTGGTGACAGCGGAGCAGCTGCCCGACGTGCTCGCTCGTCTTCGCGGTGAAGATTCGCCGGGTGCGGCATCCGAGGACCCGTACGGTCCGGATGCCGTGGACAGCCAGTTCGCAGGGTACGAGGTCGTCGACGGCGACGACGGCAGCGAAGATGCCTGGGGGCTGACAGGGCGCGACTGACCGGTCTCGTCCCGCGGCAGGCGGGGCCTCTCGCAGTAGGCTCGGCCCATGGCGATTCCGCGGCAGCTTCCCAACGCGATCACGATCGTGCGCATCCTCATGGCGCCGATCTTCCTGTGGATGCTGCTCGCCGACGGGGGATCGGACGGTGCACTCCGATGGTGGGCGGCGGTGATCTTCATCGTCGCCATCGCCACCGACGGGATCGACGGGTATCTCGCCCGCAAGTACGAGATCGTCACCGACCTCGGCAAGCTCCTGGATCCGATCGCCGACAAGGTGCTCACCGGGTTCGCGTTCATCGGTCTCTCGATCCTCGGCGAGTTGCCGTGGTGGATAACGATCGTGGTCCTGATCCGCGAGGTCGGAATCACGATCTATCGGTTCATCGTCGTCAGCGATCATGTGCTCGCTGCAGCCTGGATGGGAAAGCTCAAGACAGTGGCACAGGCCGTTGCGCTCTCACTTGCCCTCCTGCCGCTGTGGAACCTCGTGGGCGAATGGATCTTCTGGGTCAACGGCGTTGCCATGACCATCGCCGTCGTTCTCACGATCGCGAGTGGAATCGACTATGTCGTCACGGAGATCCGGGCAGCTCGGACTCGACGTGGTGAGGTAGCGCCGTCGGCGGAATCATGACGGGCGACGCCTCCGCGAGTGCGTCCGAGGTTCTCGCGACGCTCCGCTCCCGAGGATGGCGGCTGGGTGTTGCCGAGTCGCTGACCGGCGGCGCGCTCGCTTCGGCTCTCGTGTCGGTCCCTGGCGCTTCGGACGTTTTCCGTGGCGGCGTCGTCGCGTACGCCACCGACCTGAAGGCGAGCCTGCTCGGGGTGGAGGCCGCGCTCCTGGGCCGCGAGGGTGCGGTGCACCCTGAGGTTGCGATTCAGATGGCCCGCGGCATCCGGGTTGCTACAAAGCCAGCCGGTGTTCTCACCGAGGTCGGGGTGGCCACGACCGGCGTTGCCGGGCCTGACCCGCAAGATGACGCACCGGTTGGCCGCGTTTATGTCGCTGTGGTGACACCGGAGCGCGAGTCGGTCACCGAGCATCAGCTCGCCGGTGACCGAGCGACGATCCGCGCGGAGGCGGTCCGAGCGGCACTCGAACTGTTGCGGGTTTCGCTCTGAGCGACCGGAGGTCGCTCGCGGGAACACCTGATGTTTCGGATGCGTTACTTTCGGTGATTCCCACCCATTCCCCAGAAGGCGGCATTAGTGTGACCTACATCGGTGTTGTACTGTTGTCCACCCGCGACACCAGCGGAATCGCCACCAACAGAAGCAGTCAGTGAGGAGGGGACCCGAGATGGTACTGGTACGTCAAGAGATCGGCGAAGTCCTTCGTGACTTCCGCCAGCAGAAGGGTCGCACCCTCCGTCAGGTCGCCAGCCGCGCGAGCGTCGCGCTGGGCTACCTGAGCGAGGTGGAGCGTGGTCAGAAGGAAGCATCGAGCGAAATCCTCGCTTCGGTCGCTGAAGCGCTGGATGTTCCTATCTCGACGATCATGCGTGAAGTCGGTGACCGCCTTGCAGTGCTCGAGGGCCTGCAGACATTCCCCGACGTCGTTCCCGACGAGCTTGTCGCGTCAATGGACGCCGAGCTCTCGCTGCGCTGACCAGCGCTGCGCTCTGCATGCGTCGCAGCGAATTCGACCGCGCCGTCACCGACGAGTTCGGTCCTCAATCGGCAGCGCTTCTGGCCGACCTGGTTCTTTCCGGCGTCGGCGGGCGAACCGCCACTGAGGCCATCGCGGCTGGTGTTCCGCCGCGCGATGTCTGGCTCGCCCTGTGCGCCGAGACCGATGTGCCCGCCCAGCGGCGGTACGGCGTCGGTCGGCTCGAACCTCGCCGCTGAAACGACGGCGTGTCGTCGAATATCTGTTCGATGACCGCGTAGTCTCCTGCACAAGTGGAGTCGAGAAGGCGTTCCCTCACGACACGCGGACAGGCCGGCAGCAATGTCGGAACCCCCACGTACCGTGAGCAGCGTCGAACGACACCACACGCCTTGTCGGGCTCATGCTCATTCGAGCAGCGGCGCGACAGCCTACAGGCGGCCGATTCTCCGGAGCCGGACACACCGACGACGGACCGAGTGCTGAAGGAGCACACGCCATGCCCACACCCGCTGACCGCGAGAAGGCGCTCGATTCAGCGCTCGCGCAGATCGACCGGCAATTCGGAAAGGGCTCGGTGATGCGACTGGGCAGCGACGAGCGTGCTCCGGTCGAGATCATCCCCACGGGCTCCATCGCCCTTGACGTGGCCCTCGGCGTCGGCGGCCTGCCACGCGGCCGCATTATCGAGATCTACGGTCCGGAGTCATCGGGAAAGACGACTCTCACGCTCCACGCGATTGCGAACGTCCAGAAGGCAGGCGGCATCGCCGCATTCATCGATGCTGAGCACGCGTTGGACCCCGACTACGCCCAGAAGCTCGGCGTCGACATCGATCAGCTCCTCGTCTCGCAGCCCGACACGGGAGAGCAGGCGCTGGAGATCGCTGACATGCTGATCCGCTCCGGCGCCATCGACCTGGTGGTCATCGACTCGGTGGCAGCGCTGGTGCCCAAGGCCGAGATCGAGGGCGAGATGGGTGACTCCCACGTCGGCCTGCAGGCTCGCCTGATGTCCCAGGCACTTCGCAAGCTCACCGGTGGCCTGAACCAGACCAAGACGACGGCGATTTTCATCAACCAGCTGCGCGAGAAGATCGGTGTGTTCTTCGGATCGCCCGAGACCACGGCCGGTGGTAAGGCGTTGAAGTTCTATGCGTCAGTGCGACTGGACATCCGCCGGATCGAGACGCTGAAGGACGGAACGGATGCTGTCGGTAACCGCACGCGCGTCAAGGTCGTGAAGAACAAGATGGCGCCGCCGTTCAAGCAGGCCGAGTTCGACATCCTGTACGGCACGGGGATCTCTCGCGAGGGGAGCCTCATCGACTTCGGTGTCGAGCACAGCATCGTGAAGAAGTCCGGCGCCTGGTACACCTACGACGGCGAGCAGCTGGGTCAGGGTAAAGAGAACGCTCGCAACTTCCTCATCAAGAACGAAGACATCGCTGCCGACATCGAGACCAAGATCAAAGAGAAGCTCGGTATCGGCGGGGCCAAGCCCGCGGGTGATGTCGAGGACGAGCTCGCCAAGCGGCGCCCGGCCTGATCATGACGCGTGAGACCGGGGGCGAGCGGTCGCTCGCCCCCGTCATCCCGCTTTTCGGTGACGGGGCTTTCTCTCGCGGCTCAGTCTCCCGCGGCTCAGTCTCCCGCGACAACGGCCTCCTCGGCGAAGATCGCGGCGAAGCGTGCGCGGAACTGTCAGCAGGCACATGGCACTCGACGTGGGTCGATGACGACGATATCGGTGAAGATGATGACGACCGGTACCTCGACGATCCCTACGGGGAATCGCGCGCGTCGTCTGCTGTCACTCGTGCTGCGCTCGATCGCCTGATCAAGCGTTTGCGTCGGCGCGGACTGTCGGAGGCTGAGGCCACCGACGAGCTCGTCGCTGATGGCGTTGAGAAGGCTGTCGCAGAGGTTCTCGTGGCTGACCTCGTGGGTAAGCGATGGCTTGGTGATGCCGACCTCGCAGAGCAACTCGTGCATACCGCCGTCACCAGACGTCGCGAAGGCCGGCGGGCGATCGCCCAGGTGCTGGCCAAGCGCCGCATTCCCCGTGACGTCGCCGATGCGGCTCTGGCGACGCTGCCTGACGACGACGCCGAGCGGGCTCTCGAGTTCGCACGCCAGAAGGCTGGCGGCTACCGCGGGGTGGCTGTCGACGTCGCCATCCGGCGCCTCGTGGGTCAGTTGCAGCGACGCGGCTACCCGCCTGGGGTGGCGATGACGGCGGCGCGGCTTGCGCTGGCTGAGCCGCGCGACTGAGGTCGACCCTCGGATCAACGGCTGCCCGGGCATCGGTGGCTGGTAGCCACTGGTACCCAGGTAGCCCGCGCTCGGCCGGTACCCGGGAGCGGCTCGTAGAATGGCAGGCACTATGACCATGCCCTCCGCTTCGCCGACGTTCATCGCGCCGTCCGCCGCAGCCGTGTCATCCACGGGCGCCGCGCGCACGTATGAGGTGCGGACCTTCGGCTGCCAGATGAACGTCCACGACTCCGAACGACTCTCCGGGTCGCTCGAGAGCGCTGGCTACGTGCGTGCCGCGGCCGGCGACGAAGCCGACATCGTCGTCATCAACACGTGCGCGGTCCGCGACAATGCGGCCGGCAAGCTCTACGGCACCCTCGGGCACCTCAAGTCCCGCAAAGACAAGCGTGAGGGAATGCAGATCGCTGTCGGCGGATGCCTCGCGCAGATGGACAAGGAGCGCGTCCTCGAGAAGGCGCCGTGGGTCGACGTCGTCTTCGGCACGCACAACATGGGGTCGTTGCCGACCCTGCTCGAGCGCGCACGGCACAACGAGGAAGCCGAGCTCGAGATCCTCGAGTCGCTGGAGGTCTTCCCCTCGACTCTTCCCACCAAGCGCGACAGCGCGGCCTCGGGGTGGGTGTCGATCTCGGTCGGCTGCAACAACACCTGCACCTTCTGCATCGTTCCGAGCCTTCGCGGCAAAGAGAAAGATCGGCGGCCCGGCGACATCCTGAACGAGATCCGACTGCTCGTCGATGACGGAGCGATCGAAGTCACGCTTCTTGGGCAGAACGTGAACTCCTACGGTGTCGAGTTCGGCGACCGGCAGGCCTTCGGCAAGTTGCTGCGCGCCGCGGGCGAGATCGAGGGCCTCGAACGTATTCGGTTCACCAGCCCTCACCCCGCCGCGTTCACGGATGATGTGATCGATGCGATGGCCGAGACTCCCGCCGTTATGCCGCAGTTGCACATGCCGCTGCAGTCGGGAAGCGACCGGATCCTGCGGGCCATGCGCCGCTCCTACCGCAGCGACAGGTTCCTCGGCATCCTCGATCGTGTGCGCGAGCGCATCCCGCACGCCGCGATCTCGACCGACATCATCGTCGGGTTCCCGGGTGAGACCGACGAGGACTTCGAAGACACGATGCGCGTCGTCGAGCGCGCCAGGTTCGCAGGTGCCTTCACGTTCCAGTACTCGATTCGCGAAGGGACCCCGGCTGCCACCATGGCCGATCAGGTTCCGAAAGCAGTAGTGCAGGAGCGCTACAACCGCCTCATCGAACTCCAAGAGCGCATCAGCCTCGAAGAGAACCAGGCTCAGGTCGGCCGTGAACTCGAGGTGCTCGTCTCGACCGGCGAGGGCAAGAAGGATGTCGAGACCCGGCGGTTGACGGGCCGCGCCCAAGACAACCGGCTTGTGCATTTCGAGGTACCCGAAGGGTCGGACGTGCCCAGGCCCGGCGATGTCGCGACCGTCGAGGTGACCCACGCTGCACCGTTCCATCTGCTTGCCGATGCGCCCGAGGGTGGGCGTCTTCGGATTCGTCGTACGCGCGCTGGCGATGCCTGGGACCGGTCGCTCGCCGAGTCGTGTGCTGTGCCGAGCCCGTCCGCTCCCGGTGAGCGCCGTGCGGTCTCGCTGGGCGTGCCCTCGCTCCGTGTGAGCGCGTGACGCGAACCCTGCCGGTGGCGCGTCGCAGCGAGTGCGGCAGTTCGGTGCAGTTGCTGCGTATTCTTCCGCCGCGGATGCACCGAACAGCAGCACACGCGGGGTTGGAACTGTGCGGACGGGAGCGTTGACGTGACAACAGAGCCGACGCTGTGGGTCATTGTTGGCGCCACCGGAACCGGCAAGAGCGAAACGTCTCTCGCTCTCGCTGAGGAGCTGGGCCGGCGCGGGAGGCATGCAGAGATCATCAACGCTGACGCTATGCAGCTGTACCGCGGAATGGACATCGGAACGGCCAAGCTGCCGGAGCGCGAACGGCGGGGGATTCCGCACCACTTGCTCGACGTGCTCGCCGTCACCGAAGAGGCCGCCGTCGCGACCTATCAGCCCGCGGCTCGCGCCGCTATCGCCGAGGCCCAGGCTCGGGGAGCGGAAGCGATCCTCGTCGGGGGATCAGGGCTCTACGTCTCAAGCGCCATTTACGACTTCCAGTTCCCTCCTCGTGACGCCGGCCGCCGAGCCGCGCTCGAAGCGGAAGCTGCCGAGCAGGGCGTCGGCGTCCTCTTCCAGCGCCTTCGCGCCCTCGACCCCGCCACCGCCGCGAGAATCGATCCTGCCAACGAGCGGCGGGTGATCCGCGCGCTCGAGGTCGTCGAATCGGGAAGTGCCGGCCACGGCGCTGCGCTGCCGGATCGGCCGGTGCTGTGGCATCCGCGAACGCGAATCATTGGGCGACGGATGCCCCGAGAGGACCTCGTCGCTCGCCTCGATGCCCGTGTGGAACGGATGTGGGAAGACGGACTCCTCGGCGAAGTGGAGACACTTCGCGCTGACGGCATCGAGCGTGGCGTTACGGCGCGCCGCGCCATCGGCTACGCCCAGGCGCTGGCGCAGCTTGCGGGAGAGCTCTCGGAGAACGAGGCTATCGCTCAGACCCAGGCCCTCACGCGCCGATACGCACGTCGTCAGGTGTCGTGGTTCCGGCGGTACGTCGGCGTCCACTGGCTCGAACCTGACGATGACGCCGCGCGGATGCTGGATCGGTGAGCGGGTCGCCCCGTCCCGGGAGCCGGGCCGCGCGATCCTAGACTGAAGGCATGTCGACCCCCATCTCGTTCACCAAGGGCCACGGCACCGGCAACGACTTCGTCATCGTGCCCGACGCCGACGGGGAGCTCGACCTCTCCGACGACCAGGTCGCGGCGCTGTGTGACCGCCGGTTCGGGGTCGGCGCCGACGGACTGCTGCGGGTTGTGCGGGCCGCGGCGATCCCCGAGGGTGCTGCGGCTACAGCCGCTGGCGTCGAGTGGTTCATGGACTACCGGAACGCCGACGGGTCTGCTGCGGAGATGTGCGGGAACGGCATCCGTGTCTTCGTGCGCTACCTCACGGCGGTCGGCTGGGCGGATGCCGACGCCGGGCCCGTGCTCGTGGGCACCCGAGCAGGCATCAAGCCCGTGACGGCACACCAGCGCGGCTTCGAAGTGGATCTCGGTGCCTTCCGGATCGACGAGTCCGAGGTGCTGGTTCGCGCACGCCATCTCGATGTCGCCCGGCCCGGAGTCGGGGTGGATGTCGGTAACCCCCACGTCGTGGTAGCGCTCCCCACGGCCGAAGAACTCGCCGGCATCGATCTTTCCCGCGTCCCGCAGCTGGACCCGGCTCCCGCCGCAGGCGCGAACATCGAGTTCGTCGTGCCGAACGATCCGCTCGTGCAGGGCGGCACCGGGGGCCTGAGCATGCGGGTTTTCGAACGCGGCGTCGGTGAGACGCTCTCATGCGGCACGGGGGTCGCTGCGGCTGCGCTTGCGGTCCGCCACTGGGCGGGTGCTGCAGCTCCGGATGCTTGGCAGGTCGGCGTCCCCGGCGGTGAACTCGGGGTTCGCGTGGCGTCAGTGGACGGCGAGTCGCACGTCTTCCTCGCGGGGCCTGCGACCCTGGTCTTTTCCGGCGAGATGGCCCTGGCCTGACCGTGCGGCCAGGCGTCAGACGACGTCGATGGCAGCGGTCGGCGTCGACCCGTGGCGACGCACGCGTAGCACCCGAAAGCCCTTGGCGGTAGCAGAGCGATGCACCGAGTAGCCGCGGTGGAATGTCGTGGCCATCCACCGCTGCAGGGAGTCCGAACCGAGGTTTCGCGAGACGACGAGCCACGCATCCGAGCGCTCATCCAGTCGCGGAATCCACTCCTCGAGTAACCCGTGCAGCTGGTCCTTGCCGACCCGGATCGGGGGGTTGGAGCGGATCGTCCGAAAGACGACATCATCGGGAACATCGCCCGGCAGCACGGCGTTGACATTGGCAAGGCCGAGTTCGCTCGCGTTGGAGCGCACGAGGTCGAGAGCTCGTTCGTTGACGTCAACGGCCCACACCGTGGCGTGCGGAGCATCCATCGCGAGGGTCAGCGCTATGGGACCCCACCCGCACCCGAGGTCCAGCAGATGCCCGCCCGCAGGCGGGGGAGGAGTGTTCTCGAGCAAGACGGTGGTGCCGGTGTCGATGTGATCCGGACTGAACACCCCGCCGGCCGTAGTGACCTCCACCGGATGCCCCGCGATCGAGACACGGATGCGCCGGAGGTTTTCGGGACTGGAAGGCGACGACGAGAAGTAGTGATCGCTCTCCATGGCGACGAGCGTAGCGGAGGACGGGCCGCCTCCGGGAGGCTAGAGTTTACGGATGCCTGATGCCGGGCATCCCACGGAAATGATGATGGACGAGATCCCAGACACCCAGAACGCCCCAGCGGAGCACCCTGTCGACCCTGTTGACCGGGTGCTTGAGCGCGCCCGCGGCCGATCCGACGTGTGGGTGTTCGGGTCGGCTCAGGCTTTGCAGGATGCCGCGACGGCTGGAGGAGCGGACTCCGACGGCGATCAGTGGGATCGCGAAGAACGCGCGGCGCTCCGACGCATCCCGGGCCTGTCGACCGAACTCGAAGACGTCACCGAGGTCGAGTACCGCCAGCTTCGGCTCGAGAACGTCGTTCTTGTCGGCGTCCACCCCCAGGGTGAGCAGGAGAATGCCGAGAACTCCCTTCGGGAGCTCGCCGCGCTCGCCGAGACTGCCGGAGCCGTCGTGCTCGATGGCGTCCTCCAGCGCCGCCCTCACCCGGATCCCGCCACCTACCTCGGACGAGGCAAGGCCGAGGAGCTCCGCGACATCGTCGCCTCGCTTGGCGCCGACACTGTGATCGCCGACACCGAACTCGCGCCGAGCCAGCGGCGCGCACTCGAGGATGTCGTCAAGGTCAAGGTAATCGACCGCACCACGGTCATCCTCGACATCTTCAGCCAGCACGCGAAGAGCCGCGAGGGCAAGGCGCAGGTCGAACTCGCACAGCTTGAGTACCTCCTGCCGCGCCTTCGCGGCTGGGGTGAGTCGATGAGCCGCCAGGCCGGTGGCCAGGTCGGTGCAGGCGGCGCCGGTATGGGTTCTCGCGGTCCCGGTGAGACCAAGATCGAACTCGACCGCCGCCGCATCCGTACTCGGATGGCGCAGCTGCGGCGACAGATCCGTGACTTCGCACCGGCGCGGGATGCCAAGCGTGCTGAGCGTCGGCGCAACACGGTGCCGTCGGTTGCGATCGCCGGGTACACGAACGCCGGCAAGTCGAGCCTTCTCAATCGGCTCACGAACGCCGGAGTACTGGTCGAAAACGCCCTGTTTGCGACGCTGGATGCGACGGTGCGCCGTACCGAGGCGTCCGATGGTCGGGTCTACACCCTCACCGACACCGTCGGTTTCGTGCGCAATCTGCCGCACCAGCTGGTTGAAGCCTTTCGGTCGACTCTCGAGGAGGTCGGCCAATCGGACGTGATCGTGCACGTCGTGGATGCTTCACACCCCGACCCCGCGGCGCAGTTGGCTACCGTTCGTGACGTCATCGGCGATGTCGGAGCGCGTGACCTGCCGGAGATCGTCGTCTTCAACAAGGCCGACCTCGTCGACGAATCGACGCGCATGGTTCTTCGGGGGCTGGAGCCCGCGGCGCTGTTTGCCTCTTCCCGCACGGGGGAGGGCATAACCGAGCTTCGGGCTGCCATCGAGCGGGCTCTTCCGCTTCCGGCGGTCGAAGTCCACGCGATCGTTCCCTATGACCGCGGCGACCTGATCTCCGCCGCACACGAGTCCGGGCACGTCATCGCCATCACCCACGAGGAGTCCGGGACGGCCCTCCACGCATTCGTATCCGAGAAGCTTGCAGCCGAGCTCGCGCCTTTCAGCTCAGCGTCAGCGGTGCGGCGCCTGGGGGAGTGAACCCGAACACCGCGCCGAGGAAGGCAAGCTCCGTTTCGATGGCGTGGATGACGGTCTCGGCGCGCCGGAAGCCGTGAGCCTCTCCCTCGTAGAGGACGTAGGCATGCGGGATGCCGCGCGCAGCTAGCGCTTCTCGAATGGCCTCTGCCTGTGCTGGGGGTACGACTTCGTCCTCCGCTCCCTGAAGCAGGAGCATGGGAACGTCGAAGCCGTCGGGATGCGAGAGCGGAGAGCGCTCCAGATAGAGGTGTTCCGCCTCGGGGAGCGGGCCGATGAGGCCATCGAGGTACCGAGCCTCGAAGTCGTGGGTATCGGCAGCGAGCGCGCGAGCATCGCCGACGCCGTAGCGGGACACCCCGGCGGCGAACACGTTGGTCTGGACGATCGCTGCGAGGACTGTCCAACCGCCCGCGGATCCGCCGTCGATCGCTATGCGGGCAGGATCTGCCAGTCCGGCCTCCGCTAGCGCAAGCGCCGCGTCGCGCACGTCCTCGACGTCAACGACACCCCACTGCCCCCGGAGCCTCTCGCGATATTCGCGCCCGTACCCGGTTGAGCCGCCGTAGTTCACGTCCAGCACACCGATTCCACGGCTGGTGAAGTAGCTGATCTTCGGGGATGCCGCACCGCCGACATGGCCCGTCGGACCACCGTGTACGAGGACGATGTAGGGCGGAAGCTCCCCCTCCGGAGCGGCCGCCTCCGGGTTCGTCGGGGGGAAGGCGAAGGCGTGGACCTCACCCCGGGGGCCTTCGGTGCTTAGCTCGATCGGCCGCGGCGTCCATTCGGCAGGCCAGGCGCTTTCACCGCCGGCGACCGGCTCCCAGCGCGCGCTGTCGATATCGACCAGCCACACGCCGGCGGCGCCGTCCGTCCGGGAGCCGATCACGAGGGCACGCCGGCCCGCGGCATCCTCGACCGACACGTCGGAACTCACCGGTCCGCCGAGATCGTGCATATCGCCGCCGGGAGCGACGGCGACGACCCGATCGGTGCCCTGGGTGCGGACGCAGACAGCGGTGCCGTCTGCCCCCAGGGCATACCAGCGCCCCCCGAGGGACCACAGCGGCCCTCCGGTGTCCTCCGGGGCCGGGGCGATGGGCGTTGCGCCGTGAGAGGCCGACCAGGAGTGCAGGTTCCACCGACCATCGGGGTCGTCGAGGAACACGAGTCTGTCGGTGTCCAGCCACTCGGGTTGCAGGGGCGCTCGGTCTGGGCCACCGGCGACGGTCTGCCACTTCTCGATACGGCCGTTCACGAATCGACCGAGACGGAGCTCGGTGCTATCCCATGGCATGGCTGGATGATTCCAGGCGATCCAGGCGAGGTGGGATCCGTCGGGCGAAACCGCGGGGTGGGCGACGAAGTCACTCCCCGCCACCACGGAGACGATCTGATCCACATCGCTCGCGGCAGAACCGTTGCGCGGAACTCGCACGATGTCGCGAGCGGGAACGCCGGGCCGTGTGTGGTCTTCTCGGATCGCCCACAGCTCTCCGGCGGCGAACCGCAGTCCACCGAATCGCATCCGCGTCCCGGCCGGTGTCAGGGCGCGCGGCTCAGTCCCCGCTTCGAGGATCCAGATCCGCTGATCTGTCTTCTCCACGAAGCACAACGCGCCGTCATCCGTCGCTGCCCACGGGCCGCCGCCGTACTCGTGCACACGAGACCGAGCGTTCCACGGGGCGGGCAGGAGCTCTTCGACAGTCCCATCGGCCAGGCGCCGTCGGACTGTCGTGCGCCCATTCTCGGCTGGAACGCTCTGTCCCCACCAGATCTCCTCGCCGTCTGGGGCCGCGACGAACGCCGCACCTTCGTAGCGCGGGGACGCCGCGGCAACGGATGCTGCGGAGATCGGAGACGGCCAGGTGCCGTAGGGGAGCCGGGGAAGGAAGGAAGCCATGGTCCCCACGCTACGCGCGGTCGCTGGCGCGCTCCTCGACGACGATCTCCTCGGAGCCGTCCGCGTCGGCCACGTCCACCTCGACGACCTCGACCTCGACGATCTCGCGCTGCTGCAGCAACTCGAGGATCCAGGCGACGATGACTGTCACCAGGAACACCAGAAGGACATCGCTGAAGGAAAGTGGGCGGAGCGCAAGAAGCCAGATGACCGCGAGGACGACCAGCGCGATCCGGATCGCGACGCGGTACCGAGCGAGGAAGCGTCCGAAGGCGCCAGTGTTGAGTCCCCGCGCGGCGAGAGCGCCGCGGATAGTCGCGTTGAAGCCGCTTACGCCGCCACGGGTGGCGGTGGCTGAACGGCTCGACCCCATCAGCCAGCCGATGACCGCGATCACGAGACCGAGCAGCGCGATCACAAGCGCGCTCTGCGCCATGGATGCGGTGAGCTGCGCATAGATCACACTGAGGGCCGACGGGGAGAGGTCGAGCTGGCCGGCTACGACGGTACTTGCTGCAGCGCCGATACCGAATCCGGCAGCGAGCATGCCGCCGCCGATGAACAGTCCGACCCCCGTACCGATTACCGCGACGCTGCGGCGCCGCGCGATGACGATGGCCAGGACGAACAGTGCGATGGTCACGATCGAGAGCCACCAGCCGACAGCATCAGCGAGCGCATAGACAGTCCGGAACGCGATGAGCGCCTCGCCGTCGCCGATGATGATGGTCTTGTCGATGCTGGGGATGAGCCCGGCAACGCCGACCCCGCTCTCGGTGAGCCGTTCCTTGACCTGGTCGATGATCGGGCCCAGCGCGATCCCGAGGCCGTCGTTGTCGAGGACGAGGATTCCGCCGCCGTCGGCTGTCGCGACGGTCGTGATCGAGCGGTGGACACCCCGAAGCGCGAAGGCCCAGACATCCGAGAAGGCATCTGACTCCACGATGCGTTCGACCGCGGAGTTGACCAGGTTCTGCACGCCCTGGGCAGCCGGCGCGCGCAGTGCGTTGAGCGCTGTCGATGCCGCGGGAGGCAGTCCCAGGTCCTCAATGCCGTCGAAGACCTGGTCGGTGAGGCCCGCGAAGTCGACCTGCGCATCGATGGCTGCCGTCGCCTCATCGACGATGAGTTCCTGGACGGCGGGATCCTCGGTCAACGGGGCGAACGTAGACACGAAGGCATCCTCGTCGACCAGCTGCACGCGTGCCCACGTGGTGACCACCGACACCGGCACGAGAATCGTCGCGATCACGATGACGAACGCCGACAGGGCGGCGCGCCACCACCCACCGGACGGGGAGGTGCGGACCGTCAGACGCGCGTTTTCAGCCTCGAGGGCGCGGATCCGGGATTCGAGGTCTTCGGGTGTCGGCGAGCTCATGGGCCCCATTTTGGCGGAAGACCACTTTCACCGCCTCACCCGAATATGGCGATCTGTGCGGCTCAGACCGCGCGAAGGACCGCCACGACCTTGCCGAGGACCGTCGCTTCGTCGCCGAGGATGGGTTCGAAGGCTGAATTGCGGGGGAGAAGCCAGGTGTGTCCATCCCGCTGGCGAAATGCCTTGACCGTCGCTTCACCGTCGAGCATCGCGGCGACGATGTCGCCGTTCTCGGCGGTCGCCTGGGAGCGTACGACCACCCAGTCACCGTCACAGATCGCAGCGTCGATCATCGATTCGCCGCTGACCCGCAACATGAAAAGCTCACCTTTGCCGACGAGCTGTCGGGGAAGCGGGAAGATCTCTTCGATCTGCTGATCAGCGGTGATCGGCACGCCAGCGGCAATGCGCCCGACGAGCGGCACCATCGCTGCGTCGCCGACAGACGGCGCGGTGTCTGCGGGGTTTTCAGCGGCCATGCCCGGTAGGTCGATGAGCACCTCCATTGCGCGCGTCTTGCCGGCATCGCGGCGAAGGTATCCGCTCAGTTCCAGCTGGTTGAGCTGATGCGTGACGCTCGAGAGGCTCTTGAGCCCGACGGCATCGCCGATCTCACGCATGCTCGGCGGGTAGCCGTTTCGGGCGATCGAGCGCTGGATCACCTCAAGAATCGCGAGCTGTTTCTCGCTGAGGCTGCGCCGCCGCCGCGTACTAGCGCGTTCCCGTACCGGCTCCTCGTTCATTGCCCCGCTCCTGTCGCTGCTCGCATCTGCCCGCACTCGTCTTCGAATGTCGGAGGTTGGTGATGACCTGTCTTCATCGAAACCGTAACCGCCTCAATACCCTTTCGGGGATACCCGGCCCGCGTGTCGTGTTCGAAACATCCCCGGGAGGAATCCGACTTGACAGCCAGAATACTCGAAGATAACTTCGGAAGAGAGCTTCGCATCCGCCACTCCTGGCCGGGCGGTGGATGCGAATCTCTCCTCGAGATGACGGAGGATGACATGACGACGATTGCTCTCGGCACCGCACCCACGACGATCGCTGCGGCCCGACCCGCCGCGAAACGGCTTCGACTGACTGCTCGTGGTCGAGCCGTCCTCACGGCGCTTGCTGCGCTGCCGGCGGTCATCGTCATCCTCGGCGTCATCTGGGGTGGCGGTGCCGCCCTCGCCTCCCTTGATTCCTCGGCGCCGGCGGGGACGTTCGAGACGGTCACCGTTTCGGCGGGGGACTCCCTGTGGTCCATCGCGCAAGAGATCGCACCGGATGCCGACCCCCGCGACGTCGTGGCCGAGATCTCCCGCCTGAACGGTCTGACGGGAAGCGTTGTGAGCGCGGGGCAGCAGCTCGCTATCCCCCTCGCCTACAGCGAGTGAATCCTGCTGAAGAACCGAGTGCGGCCTCATCAGGCACCGTACGATGGGACGGGTGACGATTCGCCTCGATGATCTTCCGCTCCGCGATGACCTACGGGGTCTCACCCCGTACGGCGCACCGCAGGCGCCACTTCCTGTCGGCCTGAATGTCAACGAGAACACTCACCCGGTGCCGCGGGAGGTAGCCGACGACATCCTGGATGCGATCGGACGCGCCCTCGGCGAGATCAACCGCTACCCGGACCGCGAGTTCCGGGAACTGCGTGAGGGATTCGCCGAGTACCTTCGCCATGGCCTCGTCGCCGACCAGATCTGGGCGGCGAACGGATCGAACGAGGTGCTTCAGCACGTTCTCCAGGCGTTCGGCGGGCCGGGGCGTCGCGCCTTCGGGTTCGCTCCCACCTATTCGATGTACCCCTTGCTGACGCGAGCGACCGGGGCCGAGTGGGTCTCCGGAAGCCGAGGTGCCGACTACACGGTGGATGCCGTATCGGCGGTCGACCAGATCGCTGCCGCCGATCCCGACATCGTGTTCCTGTGCGCCCCCAATAATCCGACAGGGACGCCGATGAGCCTCGAGGTGATCGAGGCCGCCTACGAGGCGACGCGCGGGATCGTGCTCGTCGATGAGGCGTACTTCGAGTTCGCGCCTCGAACGGCGCCATCCGCGCTGTCGTTGCTGCCGGGCCGCGAACGCCTCCTCGTTTCGCGCACCATGAGCAAGGCGTTCGCCTTCGCCGGAGCCCGCGTTGGCTACCTCGCTGCCGATCCCGCCGTGATCGATGCCTTGCGGTTGGTGCGGTTGCCTTACCACCTCAGTTCGCTCACGCAGGCGGCGGCGCTCGCTGCGCTTGCCCACGCCCCGGTGATGCTCCAGATGGTGGATGAGATCGTGATGCAGCGCGATCGCATCTCGGCGACAGTCGAAGCTCTCGGCTACCGCGCCTACGAGTCGTGGACCAACTTCGTGCTGTTCAGCGGGGTAGAAGACCCCGGACGCACGTGGCAACAGCTTTATGATCGCGGCATCCTCGTTCGTGACATCGGCATCCCGCGCAGCCTGCGGGTGTCGGCCGGCACCGCCGAGGAGACCACCGCGTTTCTGGAAGCACTCGCGTCGATAGACTCTCGCGCATGAGCAGCAGCCGCACCGCATCGGTCACGCGAGCCACGAGCGAGTCGCGCGTCGAGTTGAGCCTTGACCTCGATGGCACCGGCGCCAGCACGATCGACACCGGCGTCCCGTTCTACGATCACATGCTCACGGCGTTCGCGAAGCACTCCCTGACCGACCTCACGGTGCGTGCCGAAGGTGACGTGGAGATCGACGCTCACCACACCGTCGAGGATGTCGCGATCGTGCTCGGTGACGCCATCCGTGAAGCCCTCGGCGACAAGTCGGGCATCTCGCGTTACGGCGACGCGCTCGTTCCGCTGGACGATGCCTTGGCCCAAGCTGTCGTGGACATCAGTGGACGTCCTTACCTCGTGCACGACGGCGAGCCCGACGGGTTCGCGCTTCACCTGATCGCCGGTCACTTCACAGGGTCGCTCGTGCGGCACACCTTCGAGGCGATCAGCTACCACGCCGGCCTCACCGTCCACCTCCGGGTTCTGGCTGGCCGTGATCCGCACCACATCGCCGAGGCCGAGTACAAGGCCTTCGCGCGCGCTTTCCGCCAGGCCAAGGCACTCGATCCCCTCGTGCGCGGTATCCCGAGCACGAAGGGTGCGCTGTGACCTCGGCGTCGACAACGACCGCGCGGCCGACGGTCGCCGTTCTGGACTACGGATCCGGCAATGTTCACTCTGCGGTCAAGGCGCTGGCCCTGGCGGGGGCTGACGCCCGCCTGACCGATGACCGCGATCTGATCATGGCTGCGGACGGTCTGGTCGTTCCGGGCGTCGGCGCCTTCCGCTCCGTCGTGGATGCGCTGCGCGAATCCCGTGCGGATCAGCTCATCGAGCGACGCTTGGCGGGCGGACGACCCGTGCTCGGGATCTGCGTCGGTATGCAGGTGATGTTCGAGCACGGTGTCGAGCGCGGAGCCGACAGTCTCGGACTCGGACAGTGGCCCGGCGCTGTCACCGAGCTCGATGCGCCGGTACTCCCGCACATGGGGTGGAATACCGTGGCGGCGGGCGCCGGGTCGACGCTGTTTCGGGGCATCGAATCGGAGCGGTTCTACTTCGTCCACTCGTATGCCGCCCAGCACTGGACTCTCGAAGCCCAGGACCCCTTCCCCAGCGCGGTAGTGACGTGGGCAACCCATGGGGTTCCGTTCGTGGCGGCCGTCGAGAACGGGCCGCTGGCGGCAACGCAGTTCCACCCCGAGAAGTCGGGGGAGGCTGGCATCCGTCTCCTCGCGAATTGGATCACGAGCCTTCCCGCGGCTACCCTCTGAACTCGTGCCTGCCCCCGATTCTCATCGGCGTGCCGCGGGCTCCGTGAACCCGCCCGAGGAACCATGAACGACTTCGCGTCAACGCCCGAACTGATTCTGCTGCCCGCCGTCGATGTCGCAGACGGCAAGGCGGTGCGCCTGACCCAGGGCGCCGCCGGCTCGGAGACGAGCTACGGTGATCCGGTCGAGGCCGCCGTCGATTGGGCTCGCCAGGGTGCGCAGTGGATTCACCTCGTCGACCTGGATGCCGCTTTCGGCCGCGGCAGCAACGCGGGAATCATCCGTAAGGTGATCAAGCAGGTCAAGGGCGTTCACGTCGAGGTTTCGGGAGGCATCCGGGACGACCGGAGCCTCGAGCTTGCGACCGAGTACGGTGCCGAACGCGTCAACCTCGGCACCGCAGCACTGGAGAACCCGGAGTGGGCTGCCGACGTGATCGGCCGGTACGGCGAACTTGTCGCGGTGGGGCTCGACGTGCGCGGCACGACCCTCGCAGCTCGCGGCTGGACGCAGGAGGGCGGGGACCTGTGGGCGGTGCTCGACCGCCTCGAGGATGCCGGGTGCAGTCGCTACGTCGTCACCGACGTGACCAAAGACGGGACGCTCCGCGGACCCAACCTCGATCTGCTTCGCGAGGTCACGACCCGCACCCCGAAGCCGGTCATCGCCTCGGGCGGTGTGGCAACGCTTGATGACATCGCGGCGCTGCGCGAGCTCGTCCCCCTCGGTGTCGAGGGTGCGATCGTCGGGAAGGCGTTGTATTCGGGCGCCTTCACCCTGGCCGAGGCACTGGATGTCGCCGGAGGCTGAAGACCCGCAGCGGCATCCGCACGCGCACACCCACGGATCGGATCACACCGCCGACTCCGCCGGTTTCCCCTGGGCCGGGCGCAGCTTCGAGGCAAACCCGTTCGCCGGTGATGATGGGTCGGCTGACCCCGCGCTGATCGGCGCGATCGAGCGGTTCCGGGCGGGTGATGCTGCTGTCGTCGAGGTGACAGACGCCTACCGATCCGCGCGCCTTCTCATTCCCCTCGTCGCTGAGAAGGGCGACGAGGGTGTCGGCGCTCACGGGCTGACGGTCGACAAGACGCAGGAGCTGTCGATCGTCACTGTCGCCGCGCCCGACGGCAGGCGCGTGCTCCCGGTGTTCTCGTCGGTCGCGGCAATGGGCGCGTGGGACCCCGCCGCGCGGCCTGTCCCCGCCGATGGCGTGCGGACCGCGGCAGCCGCTGTCGATGACGGCACCGACCTCATCGTTCTCGACCCGGGATCCGAGACCGAGTTCGTCATCCGTCGGCCCGCGGTCTGGGCGATCGCGCAAGGTCAGGCCTGGGAGCCCGCGCACACCTCACCAGAGGTCTTCGCCGGATTCCAGGAGAGCATCGGTGCGGAACTTGCCGTCCTCGATCTCTCGCTGGCGTCAGCCGACCCGCAGGCGCGGGGGAGAGGCCCCGAGGTCCAGGTTCAGCTCGACATCATGCCGGGCCTTGACCGCGAAGAACTGGATGCCGTGCTGCAGCGGCTCGCGAAACGCTGGGCAGCTGACGACCGCATCGCGGTTCTCGTGGACTCCCTCGCCGTGAAGATCCGGCGCTCATCGGTCTGAGCTGGTGCGGACTGGCGGGGCCTGACGAGACTCACTCAGGTGACCGGACCTGTCCATTTCTCGCCGGGTCCCTTGCCGATCGGGTCGGGGATCACTGACGCTTCGCGGAACGCGAGCTGGAGTGAGCGCAGGCCATCGCGCAGCGAGCGAGCGTGCATGTCGCTGATCTCCGGGGCGCCGGCGGTGATCAAGCCCGCGAGTGCATTGATGAGCTTGCGGGCCTCGTCGAGGTCCTTCTGCCTATCGGGGTCGTCGGCAAGCCCGACCTTCACGGCTGCGGCGCTCATGAGGTGCACGGCAGTGGTCGTGATGACCTCGACAGCCGGGACATCAGCGATGTCTCGGGACGCGGCGGCGGCAGCCTCGGCATCCTCCTCCCAGCGCTGCTCGCGCTCGCGGTCTCGGCGGTCGACCGACTCGCCGTCGGATGCTGCGGGGCCGGAGAAACCGGAAATCGTCGACACGTGATGCCTTCTGCTAGACTCGTGCGGGCTCCGGAGCACTATGCCCCGGACACGAAAGAGGATCACATCCCACCCGCGCTTGCCGCTCAAGGCTACCGGGTCCACGAACTCCGCTTCGCCTCGCAATCCGATTGCCAGGCGAGGTAGCGCTCGAGAAACCATCGGGCGTCAGGGTGAATGAAGCCGATGCAGTGCGTCGAGCGGGTGGAGTGTTCTGATCTCACCCGCGGCGCATCCCGTGTCGCGGTGGCTTACACCCGCACGAAGAGGAGTTCCGCATCAGCGATCCCCGCATCAACGAGCGCATTCGCGTGCCCGAGGTCCGTTTGGTCGGTCCCGGCGGCGAACAGGTCGGTGTCGTTCGCATCGAAGTCGCGCAGCGTCTGGCCCAGGAGGCCGATCTCGACCTGGTCGAGGTCGCCCCGAACTCGAAGCCGCCCGTGGTCAAGATCATGGACTACGGCAAGTTCAAGTACGAGGCTGCGCAGAAGGCGAAGGAAGCGCGACGCAACCAGGCCAACACGGTCCTGAAGGAAGTCCGGTTCCGCCTGAAGATCGAGCCGCACGACTACGAAACCAAGCGCAAGCACGCGGAGTCGTTCCTGAAAGCCGGCGACAAGGTCAAGGCGATGATCCTGTTCCGTGGTCGCGAGCAGTCGCGCCCCGAGCAGGGTGTGCGCCTGCTTCGCAAGTTCGCCGAGGACGTCGCCGAGTTCGGCACCGTCGAATCGAACCCCACGATCGACGGCCGCAACATGACGATGGTGATCGCACCGCACAAGAACAAGTCCGAGGCGAAGGCCGAGCAGAACGCCCAGCGCGCTGCCACCAAGGAGGCTGCACGTCAGTCCGCCCGCGGTGAAGCCCCCGAGCCCACGGCCGCTCCCGCCGAGTAGGCCCCCAGACTCCCGCCCGGCGGGAACCACAACGAAGGAAAACAAGATGCCGAAGCAGAAGACCCACTCGGGTGCCAAGAAGCGCTTCAAGGTCACCGGAACCGGGAAGATCAAGAAGCAGCAGGCGAACCTCCGCCACAACTTCGAGGGCAAGCCCACCAAGCGCACGCGCCGTCTGTCGGCAGACAAGATGCTCGCCCCCGGTGACGCGAAGGTCGCCAAGAAGCTCCTCGGCATCTGAGCGCCCCGGTACGAACAGGAACGAAACGAAATGGCTAGAGTCAAGCGGGCTGTCAACGCCCACAAGAAGCGTCGCGTCATCCTTGAGCGCGCGTCCGGCTACCGCGGGCAGCGCTCGCGTCTGTACCGCAAGGCGAAGGAGCAGGTCACCCACTCGCTCGTTTACGCCTACCGCGACCGCCGCAAGCGTAAGGGCGACTTCCGTCGCCTGTGGATCCAGCGCATCAACGCCG
>NZ_DCBW01000019.1:120019-120984 GCF_002313585.1 Microbacterium sp. UBA1097
GTGGATCCAGCGCATCAACGCCGCGAGCCGCCAGAACGGTCTCACCTACAACCGCTTCATCCAGGGCCTGAACCTGGCAGGTGTGCAGGTCGACCGCCGGATGCTTGCCGAGCTCGCGGTCAACGAGCCGAAGGTCTTCGCTTCGCTCGTCGACACCGCCAAGAAGGCGCTTCCCAGCGACGTCAACGCACCCAAGTCGGCCTGATCGGTCGTTCTTGCCCGAAGGGCGCTTCCCGAAAGGGAGGCGCCCTTCGTTGTCGTGTCGGCATCCGTCGCCTGCTCTCACGTGTGCGGCACTGTCGTGCGACTGCGGCACAGAGAATCGCCGCACTTGCACGGATGTGCCGCACACGCGGTGCCTCGGACCGTAACCTTCGCGGAATATAAGCTCGTCGCGCCCGTGATCGCGCCGGAATCGCTGTCGCCGTACCTCTAAACTGGGCCCGTGCTGGAGAACCCGCGATCGCCGCGCGTGCGCGCGGTCGCGAAGTTGTCCAAGCGCAGCGCACGCCAGGAGACCGGGCTGTTCCTGCTTGAGGGACCGCAGGCAGTTCGCGAGGCGCTGACCTACCGGTCCGACGCGCTCGTGGAGCTTTACGCGACACCTGGCGCACTGGATCGGCACGGCGACATTCGGGATGCTGCGCGTGCCGCGGGACTGGACCTGGAGCTGGCAAGCGAAGCTGTCCTGGACGCGATGGCAGACACGGTGACTCCGCAGGGAATCGTGGCGGTCGCACGCCAGACCCCGTCCAGCGTCGCTGACGTGTTCGCAGCCCGGCCGCGGTTGGTCGCGATCTGCGAGCAGGTGCGTGACCCGGGGAACCTCGGGACGATCATCCGCGCGGCCGATGCGGCGGGCGCCGATGCCGTGATCCTCACCGGCAAGTCGGTCGACCCGTACAACCCGAAAGTCGTCCGTTCCACGACCGGCTCGCTCTTCCATCTCCCGATCGCCGTGGGGG
>NZ_DCBW01000019.1:121281-141587 GCF_002313585.1 Microbacterium sp. UBA1097
TCCATCTCCCGATCGCCGTGGGGGTGGACCTGCCGGAGGCTGTTGAACAGGCCCATGCCGCTGGCATCCGCGTGGTGGCCGCAGACGTGGACGGGACCGACTTCCTGGCGTCCCGGGACCTTCTCGCGGAGCCCACCGCGTGGCTGTTCGGCAACGAAGCGCGCGGGCTCGAAGAGGATGCCCTCTCGCACGCGGACCTCTCGTTGCGGCTTCCCATTTACGGCAAGGCTGAGTCCCTCAATCTTGCGACGGCGGCGAGTGTCTGTCTTTACGAGACCGCGTTCGCCCAGCGCAGCGCGCTCGCCTGAGCTGCGTTTCGACCAATACTCCCGAGAGTGTCAGGCGGGAGGCGGTGGTGAAAGAGACTCCCTGAGGTCTGAGGGTGCCGCGGCTCCTGGATGGGGAGACCGAGGCGCCGAGGCCATCCTGTTCGTCGCCCTGGCAGAAGAGGAGCGGCACTCTGTTGCCTCGGTAGACTCGACTCTCGTGTCCGACGCACTAGAGATCACTCCCGAGACCGTCGCTGCAGCGGCTGATGCCGCACGCGCCGCGATAGCCGCGGCTGCCGATTCGGCATCCCTCAAGCAGGCGCGAGCCGCGCACGTCGGGGAGGGGTCGCCGCTGGCGCGCTTGAACGCTTCGCTGCGTGATGTTGCTCCCGAGCGCAAGGCCGAGTTCGGCAAGCTCATCGGGCAAGCTCGCGGTCAGGTGACGCAGGCGCTCGCTGCCCGCGAGGCCGAGCTTGAGGCCGCCGAGCTGGCGGCACGTCTGGATGCCGAAGCGATCGACATCACGGCGTTGCCGACGCGCGCGCGGGTCGGTGCCCGGCATCCGCTCACTCTCTTGCAGGAGGAGATCTCGGACGTCTTCGTCGGCATGGGCTGGGAGGTCGCGGAAGGACCCGAGCTCGAACACGAGTGGTTCAACTTCGACGCCCTCAACTTCGACGTCGATCACCCCGCCCGGCAGATGCAGGACACGTTCTTCGTCGACCCGATCGATCGGCACCTCGTGATGCGCACGCACACGAGCCCCGTGCAGGTGCGTTCCATGCTCGATCGCGAGCTTCCGGTCTACGTCGTCTGTCCTGGACGGGTGTATCGCACCGACGAGTTCGACGCGACGCACCTCCCCGTCTTCTCGCAGGTCGAGGGCCTCGTCATCGACAAAGGCATCACGATGGCGCACCTGAAGGGCACGCTCGACCACTTTGCGCGCGTCCTTTTCGGCCCGGAGGCCAAGACGCGTCTGCGCACCAACTACTTCCCGTTCACGGAGCCGAGCGCGGAGCTCGACCTGTGGCACCCCACCTTCAAGGGCGGTGCGCGGTGGATCGAGTGGGGCGGATGCGGCATGGTCAACCCGAACGTGCTCCGAGCTGCCGGAATCGATCCCGAAGAGTACTCCGGGTTCGCGTTCGGGATGGGGATCGAGCGCACGCTGATGTTCCGCAGCGACGTGAAGGACATGCGCGACATGGCCGAGGGTGATGTGCGCTTCAGTGAGCAGTTCGGGATGGTGGTGTGATGCGCGTTCCGCTGTCGTGGCTGCGTGAGTTCGTCGAGGTGCCCGCCGAGGCAACTCCCGAGGATGTCCTCGCAGCACTGGTGTCGGTCGGCTTCGAAGAAGAGGACGTTCACCGCTTCGATCTGTCGGGTCCGATCGTGGTGGGCGAGGTTCTCGAGTTCGTCGAGGAGCCGCAGTCCAACGGCAAGACGATCCGGTGGTGCCAGGTGCGCGTTGCAGACGGAGAGGGCACGGATGACGCGCCCGCTGTCCGCGGGATCGTGTGCGGTGCGAACAACTTCTTCGCCGGCGACAAGGTGGTCGTGACCCTGCCCGGAGCGGTGCTGCCGGGGCCCTTCCCGATCGCCGCGCGAAAGACCTACGGACATGTCTCGGACGGCATGATCGCCTCGGCCAAGGAGCTGGGCCTCGGTCAGGACCACTCGGGGATCCTGCGTCTGGTCGAACTCGGCATCGACGCTCCCGTGGGCTCGGATGCCATCGCGCTGCTGGGGCTTGACGATGAGGCCGTCGAGATCAACGTGACCCCCGACCGCGGCTACGCGCTCTCGATCCGGGGTGTGGCGCGCGAATACTCGCACGCCACGGCGGCGGCGTTCCGCGACCCTGCGGACCGGCCCTGGGAGGACGTGGATCCCGGCGAGGGCTTCCCGATCACCGTCGATGACCCCAACCCCATTCGTGGTCAGGTCGGAGCCTCCGAATTCGTTGCGCGTCTCGTGCGTGATGTGGACGCTTCCAAGCCCACACCACCGTGGATGATCACGCGGCTGACCCTCGCCGGCGTGCGGCCCCTCGGCATCCTCATCGACATCACCAACTATGTGATGCTCGAGCTCGGGAACCCCATCCACGGGTACGACTACGACACCCTTCAGGGCGGGATCACCGTCCGACGCGCCCGCGCCGGTGAGAAGCTCGAGACCCTCGATGGGCAGGTGCGCACCCTCGATCCCGAGGACCTCCTGATCACCGATGAATCCGGTCCGATCGGTCTTGCCGGAGTGATGGGCGGGGCCACGACAGAGATGGGGCCCGCGACGCGCACCGTGCTCGTCGAGGCGGCTCGGTTCGACCCGGTGTCGATCGCGCGGACGGCGCGCCGACACAAGCTGTCGTCGGAGGCTTCGCGCCGCTTCGAACGCGGCGTGGACCCTGCCATCCCGTTCGTCGCCGCCCGTCGGGTTGCTGACCTCATGGTGGAACTGGCTGGCGGCACACTCGACGAGTCGTTCGGGGGTGCCCTGCGCTCGGGTCACGAACAGGCGGCGATCGAGCTGCCACGCGGCTTCGTCTCGGGGCTGATCGGCGTCGACTACACGGCCGACCAGGTCGTCGAGGCCCTCCGACTGATCGGTTGCGACATCCGGGATGCCGGCACCGACGCGGCCGCGCCCTGGCTGGTCTTCCCGCCGTCGTGGCGTCCCGACCTCACCGACCGGTGGACCCTTGCCGAAGAGGTGGCTCGCATCCATGGGCTCGATCAGGTGCCCTCCGTGCTGCCCACTCCGCCGTCGGGGCGCGGGCTCACCTCGGCCCAGCGCGCGCGCCGACGCGTCTCGAACGCGTTGGCAGCCGCCGGCTACGTCGAGACGCCGTCGTTCCCGTTCGCCACCGTCGAGAGCAATGACCTTCACGGCAGCGCCGACGGGGGCCATCTTCCGAGCATCAAGCTCGCGAACCCGCTGGACGGCCAGTTGCCCTTCCTGCGCCGTTCGCTCGTGCCGGGCCTGCTGCAGGTCGCGCACCGCAACGTGTCGCGCGGACTGGTCGATCTCGCCCTGTTCGAGACCGGTGTCGTGTTCCTCCCCGCTGCGGGCGTCGAGTACGGGACGCCGTTCGTGCCGCCGCTCGGCGTTCGCCCGGATGCCGCCACGCTCGCAGGACTTGACGCGTCGATTCCGTCGCAGCCGCGCCATGTCGCGGTGCTGCTGACCGGAGCGCGGGTGGCCAAGCAGCCCGGTCAGGGCGCCGAGGCTGCAGACCTCGCCGATGTCATCGACGCCGTTCGCACCGTCGCTTCGGCGGCGGGCGTCGACGTGACGATCGTCCAGACGCGGCGCGCTGCGCTGCATCCGGGGCGCGCGGGCGACGTTCGTGTCGGTGATGTCACCGTCGGCTATGTCGGCGAGCTCCTGCCCGCCGTGGCAGCAGACGCCGACCTGCCCGGCCGCGTCATCGTTGCCGAGCTGGACCTGGATCTCATGATCTCTCTCGCGGGGGAGCGGGTTGTCGCGGCGTCCCTGTCTGGGTTCCCGGCTGCGACGCAGGATGTCTCGCTCGTCGTGTCGGAGGCGGTTCCCGCGGCCGAGGTCGAGGCGGCGCTCGTCTCGGGCGCCGGTGACCTGCTCGAGGCAGTGCGTCTGGTTGACGACTACCGCGGGCCGGGTGTTGATCCGGGCACGAAGAGTCTGACCTACGCGCTGCGCTTCCGGGCCCCCGACCGTACTCTGACGGCGGCGGAGGCCACCGAGGCGAAACTGGCAGGTGTCGCTGCTGCTGCCGAGCGGTTCGGGGCGCGCATCCGGGAGTAAGACGCATCGGTCGTCGTGATCGCGGCGCCGGTTCCTGCACTAACGGGGACCGCCCGCTACGCTGGCGAAGGGTCCGGGCGCAGAGGCCGGCCCCTCGCCGCGACCACACGACCCGATAGGAGCCGCGCCGATGTCGTCGTTCCTCTACCGCGTGGGCCGATTCGCGGCCCGTCGTCGGTGGACGGTCATCGTCATCTGGATCGCCGTGGTCGTCGGTGCTTCGGCGCTGGCCGGTGTTCTCGGCAACCACCTGCAGTCGAGCTTCACCGTGCCGGGCACCCAGGCGCAGTCGGCGCTGGACGCCCTGGAGCAGCGCTTCCCGCAGATCAGTGGTGCCAGCGCCAAGGTCGTCGCCGCCGCGCCGTCGGGGGACCAGATCTCCACGAGCGAGGAGCTGATCTCCACCGCTTGCGAGAACATCGCCGCCCTCGCTGATGTCGTTGCTGTCACGTGCCCGTACCCGATGGCCGAGAGCGGCTCGACGGCGGCATCCGATGGGGCGTCCTCGCAGATCTCCGCGAACGGTGACATGGCCTTCATCGCCATTCAGCTCTCGGTGGCCGCCACCGACATTCCCGACTCGCTCGTGGCCTCAGTCGGGCAGGCCACCGCGCCGCTGTCGGATGCCGGACTGACCGTTGCCGTGTCGGGACTGGCCGCGAGTTCATCGTCGGGGGTCGACTGGACGGAGCTTGCCGGGATGGGCATCGCCTACATCGTGCTGGCGATCACCTTCGGGTCCCTCCTTGCCGCGGGCATTCCCCTCGTGACCGCGGCGCTCGGCGTCGGACTCGCAGCGAGCGCCATCACGATCGTCGGTGCCCTCGTGCCGGTCTCCTCGACGGCTCCGGTCCTCGCGACGATGCTGGGCCTTGCTGTCGGTATCGACTACGCCCTGCTGATCACATCCCGGCACCGCGACAACCTCCGGGAGGGGATGGATCCGGCCGAGTCGGTAGCGGTGGCCATAGCAACGGCGGGCACGGCTGTCGTCTTCGCGGGGATGACGGTCATGATCGCCCTGGTAGGCCTCGGGGTGGCCGGGATCCCGTTCCTCACCGTCATGGGGCTGGGAGCTGCTGGCGCGGTGCTCACGGCGCTGTTGGTGGCTGTCACTCTGCTTCCGGCGATCCTCTCGCTCCTCGGCCGCCGACTCATCCCACGGGGTCGGGCCGTTCGTCGGGCCGCTCGCCGCGGCGCGGAGCCGGGACACACAGCGCGCTGGGTGAAGATCGTCACTCGTCAGCCGCTGCTGACCGCGCTCGGTGTCACCGCGGTGCTCGCGGTGATCGCGATCCCGGCATCCGGACTTCGTCTGACGCTGCCCGATGCCGGATACGATCCGCCCGGATCCGAGGCGCGCGTCGCCTACGATCTGCTCGACGAGGGTTTCGGACCCGGCTTCAACGGCCCGCTGCTGGTCACCGCCGACATCTCTCGCACGCTCCAGATCGAGCAGGCTCTCACCGCGCTCCAGGATGCATTCCAGGGCGTGCCCCGGATCACCGCGGTCTCGCAGGCGTTCCCGAACGAAGCCCTCGACATGGCTGTCGTGACGATCACTCCCGACAGCTCCCCGTCATCCGATCAGACCGCTCAGCTCGTGCAGACCCTGCGCGATCGCGCCGCGGCGTTCGAGGAGGCGAACGGCTTCACCTACGAGATCACCGGACAGACTGCCCTCGCCATCGACATCTCCGATCGCCTGGGCGCGGCGATGCTGCCGTTCGCGATCGTGGTCGTGGGGCTGAGCCTGGTGCTGCTGACGATCATGTTCCGCTCCATCGCCGTGCCGATCACCGCGACCTTCGGCTACCTCCTGACAGTGGGGGCGGGGCTCGGGATCGCCACCGTGGTCTTCGAATGGGGCTGGGGTGCATCCCTTCTGGGGGTCGGCAAGGTCGGCCCGGTGATCAGCTTCATGCCGATCCTCGTCATGGCTGTGCTGTTCGGACTCGCGATGGACTATCACGTGTTCCTCGTCTCACGGATGCGCGAGCGGTTCGTCGACACCGGCGACGCGCACGCCGCGGTACTCCAGGGCTTCTCCGCCTCCGCGCGGGTCATCACTGCCGCCGCGCTCATCATGTTCTCCGTCTTCTTCTCGTTCGTCCCCGGGGGAAACGCGATCATCCAGCCGATCGCTCTCGCGCTCGCGGTGGGGGTGCTCATTGATGCTTTCGTGGTGCGGATGACCCTGATCCCCGCCCTCATGGCACTGCTCGGTGCGCGCGCGTGGTGGTTGCCGCGCTGGTTGGTACGGGCATTGCCGGATGCTGACATTGAGGGTGAGGCAGTGCGCCGCATGCTCGATCAGCGAACCTGGCGCGAGGCCGATCGGGAGACGCGAGGGCGCGGCATCCATGCGCACGAGGCGACGTTCGGTGACTCGGCGCCGCTCACCGTCGATCTGCCGGAGTCCGGCGTCCTTGTGGTCCACGGCCCCGAAGCCGCAGCCGTCTGCGCAGGTCTCTCGGGCCGGATTCCCGGCATCGGCGGCGACCTTGCCGTCGGCGGTCGGCTCATCCCGTTCGAGAGAGAGCCGCTCTCTCGGGTCTCGGTCCTGGTTCCGGCGCTTCCTACGCCCACTGACGCGAGCACTCTCGTCGAACATGTGCGGCGACAGGTACGCCTGAACGGCAGCGGTGGTGATCACCGTGATCGGGTGCGCCGCGCGATCGAGCTCTGGGGGGAACTGACGGGCGGGCCGAACGTTCTCGACGAGGTCGATGTGCCGATGTCGCGTCTTGACGAGCACCAGCGGTGGACCCTCGATGCCGCTGCCGCGCTCGCATCGACGCCCGAGGTGACGGTCCTCGATCTGCAGCGCAGGCGAGATCAATCGGCGCTGCTTGACCGCATCCTGCGCACCGCGTCGGCCTCGACGACGCTCGTTGTCGCTGTCAGTGATCCCGTGGCCGAAGATGCACTTGCCCTGACCCCTCACGGCCGCGTCGTGAGGGTCCTCCTTGCAGACCGGTCACCTGAAGGTCGCAGCCGGCAAGACGTAAGCGACGAGGTGGTCGTATGACCGGGCTGTCGGGGCTGTTGACCGGTGGCGGTCGGGGCAGGGCGATCGCGCTCGCGGTCTTCGCGATCCTGATACCGCTGCTGGTCATGCTGACGCTGCTGCCGCGTCAGACCCAGGAACAGGTTCCCGTGGCGATCGTGAATCTTGATGTTCCGATCGAGGACGGGGGCACGCCCGTCGCCGCGGGCAAGCTCGTCACCGAGAACCTTCTGACAGCCGACGACGCGATCGCGTGGACCCTGACGGACACCGCGACAGCCGACCAGGGGCTCGCGCAGGGCACCTATCTCGCGGTGGTGACGATCCCGGCCGACTTCTCCCAGGACGTCGCAACCCTCGGCACTGATGCGCCGACGCAGGCTTCGCTGACAGTGCAGACCAGCACTCGTCACGGGTATCTCTCGGGCGTGCTGGCCGAAGCTCTGGCAGCGGGCCTTCCGCGCGGAGTGGAAGCTCAGCTCACGTCGGGGTATGTGTCAGGCACGCTGGCGGCCTTCACTGAGTTGCACACCGGAATCGGGCAGGCAGCCGACGGCGCGAGCGAACTCGCGAGCGGCATCGGGGACGCCGCGGGGGGAGCGGCAGTGCTCGCAGAGGGGCAGCGGGAGCTGGTCGCGGGGCTCGAGGGGATTGGAACGGTGCTTCGCGCCCTCCCGACAGGGGTCCGCGACCTGGGTGCGCTGAGCGCCGCAGCCGGGTCGGATGCCGCGGCTCTCGCGGGGTCGCTGGCCGGCGCTGCGATCGACGCCGAGGCGCTCTCGCTCGCGCAGGATCTCGGCGTCGCCGATCTCGACGCCCTCGCTGCGGTGATCTCCGCGGACCCGACCGTGCCAGCCGGCGACCTGCTCGATGACATCCTGGCCCTCCGCAGTGGGGCCGCCGCGATTGCATCGGACCTTCAGAATCAGGCCGGCGCTCTTGCCGGCGACGCCGTGGATGCCGCCGAACTCGCCGTCGGCGCCGACGCCGTGGCCGACCTCGCGGGGCCGGCGGCGTCAGCGCTCACCCAACTCGCGGCGGCTCAGCAGGAGGCGGTGTCCGGTGCGTCTGATCTCGCGGCCGGCGCTGCAGACCTTGCCAGCGGGCTCGATACCGCGGCCGGCGCCGCTGGTGAACTCGCGAGCGGCCTGGGTGAGGCGGCATCCAGCATCCCGAGTTATTCGAGTGCCCAGCAGCAGAGCATCGCGGCAACCGTCGCCTCGCCGATCGGCGTCACCACCACCAGCATCGGTGGCCCGGATTCCGCTCTGGCCGCGGCGGTGGCAGCGCTGGCGCCGGTGTCGCTGTGGCTGGGGGCGCTCGCCACCTTCCTCGTCGTTTCTCCCTTTGCGCGGGCGTCGCTCGTGACCCCGGCAACGTCCGCGCACATCGCCGCTGACGCTGCGCTGGTTGCGATGGGAATCGCCGTTGTGCAGTCGGTGCTCGTGTGGCTGGGGGTTGCCGTCCTCGGTGTCGTCCCCGATCGGATCGCTGTCGCCTACGGGCTGACCCTTGCCGCCGCGGTGTCGTTCACGCTGTTCCACCAGGCACTCACCGCCCTGTTCGGTCGAGCAGGTCTCATCGTGTCGGTGCTCGCACTGGGTCTCCAGCTGGTGGCCGCAGGCACCCTTCAACCGGTTACCGAGGGTTCGCTGGCTGCCACGCCGTTCTCGATCCTGCCGTTGAGCGTTGCCCTGCAGGGCGCCGACGCTCTGGTGGGCGGGTCGCTACACGAAGTGCTCGGGGCTGCAGTCGGACTTCTGCTGTGGGCTGCGGTCGCCTTCGCTGGCACGGTCATCGGGGTGCGCCGCGCGCGCTCACGTGCCGTGAGCGCCCTGCTTCCGGCGTGAGCTCGCGCGTCGATTTGCGGCGTCGAGGCCTAGATCGGTACTCTCGCGACATGCTTCCGGCACCGCACGACCTCGTTGCTTTCGCGACGACGGTTCGCGTGCTGCGCCGACGTCTGGGCGGTCGCCGACTCTAGGCGACCCCGCTGCGCTGTCGCGCGCGGCGGTGTCGCCACCTCCGGCTCTGTGCTTTCGATGCACGACGAACCCAGACAATAAGGTGGAATCCATGACCTACTCGGTCGCCGTCTCTGGCGCCTCCGGATATGCCGGCGGCGAGATCCTGCGGCTCCTAGCCCAGCATCCTGATGTCGATATCCGCACCGTCACCGCCCACTCCAACGCCGGGCAGCCCCTCATCGAGCACCAGCCGCATCTGCGCTCGCTCTCGCATCTGACGTTGCAAGACACCACTCCCGAGACCCTTGCCGGCCACGACATCGTGGTTCTCGCATTGCCGCACGGACAGTCAGCGCAATACACGGATGCCCTCGGAGATGTGCCCCTCGTGATCGACGCCGGCGCCGATCACCGGTTGCGCGATGCGGCAGCGTGGGAGCAGTTCTACGGCGGGGCGCACCCCGAGCCCTGGGCCTACGGCGTTCCCGAGCTGCCCGTCACGAGCGGGAAGATCCGTGACACCCTCGCGGGCGCGACTCGCATCGCCGCACCCGGCTGCAACGCCTCGACGGTGAGTTTGTCGCTCGCGCCGGGGGTGGCTGCCGGCGTGATCGATCCGAGCGACATCGTCAGCGTGCTCGCCGTCGGCCCGTCGGGGGCAGGGAAGAGCCTCAAACCGCACCTGCTGGCAAGCGAAGTGCTCGGCAGCGCGAACCCGTATGCGGTCGGCGGCACACACCGGCACATCCCCGAGATCCGTCAGGCGCTGCAGGATGCCGGAGGGACCGACGTCCGGATCTCCTTCACGCCCGTCATCGTCCCGATGGCCCGCGGAATCCTTGCGACTTCCACCGCGCCGATTGCTCCGGGCGCCACGGATGCCGACATCCGCGCGGCCTGGGAGCTGGCGTACGCCGACGAGCCGTTCGTCCAGCTGCTGCCGGAGGGACAGGTCCCTCGCACGGCCGACGTGGTCGGGGCCAACACTGCGCTCCTCGGGCTCGCGATCGACCGGGCCGCAGGCCGGGTCGTCGTCGTCGCCGCTGTCGACAACCTCGTCAAGGGCACGGCCGGTGCCGCGGTCCAATCCATGAACATCGCGCTCGGCCTTCCCGAGGGCCGCGCCCTCACTACGAACGGAGTGGCACCGTGACCGTCACCGCGCCCGCAGGGTTCGAGGCGGCAGGAGTTGCCGCCGGACTCAAGTCGACCGGAAAGCCGGATGTCGCCGTGGTGGTCAACCGCGGGCCGCTCACCGTCGGCGCTGCCGTCTTCACGAGCAACCGCGCCAAGGCAAACCCGATTCTCTGGTCCGAACAGGCCATCCAGGACGGCGTCGTCGAAGCCATCGTGCTCAACTCCGGCGGCGCGAACTGTTTCACGGGTTCGTTCGGGTTTCTGACGACCCACCTGACCGCGGAGCGCGCCGCCGAGCTGCTCGGAGTGAGCGCCGGCGACATCCAGGTCTGTTCCACCGGCCTCATCGGAACCGGCGATCAGGTCTTCCGCGACAAGGTCCTCGTGGGAACCGAAGCCGCGATCGGTGCCCTGTCGCCGGATGGCGGCGAGGATGCTGCCCGAGCGATCATGACCACCGACTCCCGCCCGAAGACCACCACCATCACCGTTGACGGCTGGACGATCGGCGGAATGGCCAAGGGCGCCGGAATGCTCGCGCCCGGGCTCGCGACGATGCTCGTCGTTCTCACCACCGATGCCGTCCTGAGCGCGGCAGAAGCCGACGGCCACCTGCGTGCTGCGACGCGCGTGAGCTTTGACCGCCTCGACTCCGACGGGTGCATGTCCACGAACGACCAGGTGACCTTGATGGTCAGCGGTGCGAGCGGCGTCACGCCCGAGCCGGGTGCCTTCCGCACCGCGCTCATCGCGGTCTGCACCGACCTCGCGACCCAGCTGCAGTCAGACGCCGAGGGGGCCAGCCACGACATCACGATCGAGGTGATCCACGCGGCATCCGAAGACGACGCCGTCGAGGTGGGACGCTCGGTTGCGCGCAACAACCTCTTCAAGGCGGCGATCTTCGGCAACGACCCGAACTGGGGGCGCGTGCTCGCGGCGATCGGGACGACGGATGCCGCATTCGACCCCTATGCCGTGGATGTCACGATGAACGGTGTCCGCGTGTGCTCCGACGGCGGTCCCGACCAGCCCCGCGAACTCGTGGATCTCACCCCTCGGGCAACGAGCGTCGTCATCGACCTCAAGGGGGGCGATGCCTCGGCCACCATCTACACCAACGACCTCACCCACGACTACGTTCACGAGAACAGCGCCTACTCGTCATGACTGACCTGCAAGAGACCACGCCCGACGAGGCTGCCGAGAAGGCAGCCGTGCTGATCGAGTCGCTGCCGTGGCTCAAGCGCTTCCGCGACCAGATCGTGGTCGTCAAATACGGCGGCAATGCGATGGTGTCCGAAGAACTGCAGCGCACGGTCGCCGAAGACATCGCGTACCTGCGTTACGTCGGCGTCAAGCCCGTGGTGGTCCACGGGGGAGGCCCGCAGATCTCCCGCATGCTGGAGCGCCTCGACATCCCGAGCGAGTTCCAGGGCGGATACCGCGTCACGAACACCGAGGCGATCTCGGTCGTGCGCATGGTCCTCACCGGCCACATCAACCCGCAGCTCGTATCGAAGATCAATGCGCACGGCCCGTTCGCCGCCGGCCTCTCGGGTGAGGACGCCGGGCTGTTCGGCGGCCGCCGCCGCGGGGTTGTCGTCAACGGTGAAGAGGTCGACCTCGGGTCGGTCGGGGATGTCGTTCACGTGAACCCGACGGCGGTCCTCGACCACCTCGCGGCGGGCCGCATCCCCGTCGTGTCCTCGATCGCGCCCGACCTGGATCGTCCGGGACACACCTTGAATGTCAACGCCGACGCGGCGGCGGCGGCGCTCGCGGTGTCGCTGAATGCCGCCAAGCTCGTCATCCTCACCGACGTCCCCGGACTGTACGCGGACTGGCCGAATCGTGACTCGCTGGTCTCTCACCTGAGCTCGACGGAGCTGCGAACGATGCTGCCGACGCTGGAGTCGGGAATGGTCCCCAAGATGCAGGCGTGTCTGGACGCCGTCGACGGGGGAGTCGACACGGCGGCGATCATCGACGGGCGCGTGCCGCACTCGCTCCTGATCGAGGTCTTCACGAGTAAGGGCATCGGAACCGAAGTGGTGAGCGCATGAGTGCAGTACTCCCCGAGACGAAAAGAGGCGCAATGAACGACGAGGCACCGACCACGGCATCCTGGCAGCACGATGCCCGCCGCGACCTTCTTGCCAACGCCGGAGACCGCCTTGCGCTGTTCACCCGCGGTGAGGGCGCCTACCTGTGGGATGACGCGGGTAAGCGCTACCTGGACTTCCTTGCCGGTATCGCGGTGAACTCGCTCGGGCACGCACACCCCGCGTTCGTCGAGGCGGTTTCTGCTCAGGCCGCGACCCTCGCGCACGTGTCGAACTACTTCGCCACCCCGCCGCAGCTCGGCCTGGCCGCGAAGCTCAAGCGACTCGCGGGAACCGGTGATTCCGGCCGCGTGTATTTCTCGAACTCGGGTGCGGAGGCCAACGAAGCGGCGTTCAAGCTCGCCCGGCTGCACGGCGGAACTGACCGGCCCCGGATCCTCGCCCTCACCGATGCCTTCCACGGGCGGACGATGGGCACCCTCGCCCTCACGGGAAAGCCGGCCATGCAGGAACCGTTCCTTCCGATGGTTCCTGGTGTGGAGTTCCTGGACTCGACGATCGAGGCTCTCGAAGCCGCGATGGATGACTCGGTCGCAGCCCTCATCCTCGAACCGATCAAGGGTGAGGCTGGCGTCCTCCCGCTCCCGGACGGCTATCTCGAAGCCGCGCGCGAGCTGACCCGCCGCCACGGTGCGCTCCTCATCCTTGATGAGATCCAGACCGGGGCCGGTCGCACCGGCGAATGGTTCGCCTTTCAGCACACGGGTATCACCCCGGATGCCATCACCGTGGCAAAGGGTATTGGCGGCGGATTCCCGATCGGGGCGCTCATCACCTACGGCGAGGCGAGCGAGCTGTTCTACCCCGGCACCCACGGGTCGACGTTCGGGGGGAACGCGCTGGCTACCGCGGTCGCGGGGGCGGTGCTCGACGAGATCGAGCGCGCCGATCTGGTGACCAACGCCCGCATCCGTGGCGGGCAGGTGCGTGAGGGCATCCTCGCGATCGACTCCCCGCTGATCGCCGGATGCCGCGGGCAGGGACTGCTCCTGGGCGTGGCGCTGACCCGCCCCGTCGCGAAGGCCGTCGTCGCCGCGGCGCAGGAACACGGACTCATCGTCAACGCCGCCAACGACGACACGATCCGGATCGCGCCGGCCCTGACGATCGGCGACGTCGAGATCGACGAGTTCCTGACCCTCTTCACCGCGGCTCTGTCCACCGTGACCGACGCCCTCATGCTCGACGAGACCTCGCAGCCCGACGAGACCTCGCAGCCCGACCACAAGGAAGCCGCGCAATGACCCGTCACCTGCTTCGCGACGATGACCTGACCCCGAAGGAGCAGGCAGAGATCCTTGCCCTTGCGGCAGACCTGAAGAAGGACCGCTGGAAGGTTCAGCCGCTGGCTGGCCCGCAGACCGTCGCGGTGATCTTCGACAAGTCATCCACGCGTACGCGCGTGTCGTTTGCTGTCGGAATCGCCGATCTCGGCGGGTCGCCGCTGATCATCTCGACCGCCAACAGTCAGCTGGGCGGCAAGGAGACCCCCGCCGACACCGCCCGCGTGCTCGAGCGGCAGGTGGCCGCGATCGTCTGGCGCACCTATGCGCAGGCAGGCCTCGAAGAGATGGCTGCCGGCACGCGGGTGCCCGTCGTCAATGCGCTCAGCGACGACTTCCATCCGTGTCAGATCCTCGCCGATCTGCTCACAATCCAGGAGCACAAGGGCGAGCTGAAGGGCCTCACGCTCGCCTTCTTCGGGGACGGGCGCACCAACATGGGGCAGTCCTATGTGCTCGGCGGGGTCACGGCCGGCATGCATGTGCGCGTCGCCTCCCCGGTGGAGTACGCACCGCGTGAGGATGTCGTGGCCGACGCCGACCGCCGCGCCGAGCAGACCGGCGGTTCGGTCGCGCTCTACACCGACCCCAACGAGGCTGCCGCCGGCGCAGACATCATCGTCACCGACACCTGGGTCTCGATGGGCAAGGAGGACGAAAAGCTCCAACGGCTTCGCGACCTCACGCCCTACAAGGTGTCGCAGGAACTCATGAGCCTCGCCAAGGACGACGCGATCTTCATCCACTGCCTCCCCGCCGACCGCGGGTACGAAGTGGATGCCGAGGTGATCGACGGCCCGCAGAGCGTCGTGTGGGACGAAGCCGAAAACCGACTCCACGCGCAGAAGGCGCTGCTGGTGTGGCTGCTGCAGCAGCAGTAGCCGACCGGGTCGTCGGGAATCTGCGCCGCCTGGACGGGCCGCCGCGGATTCCGGGGCTGGACCTTGCCCGCGGGCTCGCCGTGATCGGGATGCTCGCGGCTCACCTGTTCACGCTGCCCGAGATCGACTGGACCGATCCGGTGACCTGGGGTGGGATCGTCGGCGGTCGCTCGTCGATTCTGTTCGCGACTCTCGCCGGCGTCTCGATCTCGATCGTCACCGCCGGCCCACGCGCCCCCCGCGCCCCGGGCAGGTGGCTGGCCTGGCGAGCTCTCGTGCTCTGGGTCATCGGAATCGCACTGATCCTCACGGGTGTGCCGGTGTACGTCATCCTGCCGGCGTACGCGATCCTGTTCGCCGCGGCGATTCCTTTCGTGCGCGTGCGCACAGCGACGCTGTGGGTCTGGGCTGTCGCGGTGGCGCTTATCGTGCCGTGGCTGCTTCCGCCGATCGAGGCTGCGCCGTTCTGGGACACGGCGCCGGGCGAAGCGGTGTTCCTCCTGACCGGATGGGCCTACCCAGCTCCGCTCTGGCTTGCGTTCCTGCTGGCCGGAATGGCGGTCGGCCGCCTCGACCTCGCGCGGGCAGGAGTGCTGTGGGTCACGGCGGGCGCGGGTCTTGTGACTGCCGCGGTAGCAGAGACCCTCGCGGTCGTTGTTCCAGCCCCCGACGGGTACCTCGGCCAGGTGTGGCGGGCCAGCGAGCACAGTGGTGGCATCCTCGAGGTGTGGGGCTCGGGTGGGTTCGCCATCGCGATCATCGCCCTGTGCGTGCTGCTGTGCCGTACTATCCTGCGCGCCGTCGTGCTTCCGATCCGGACCCTGGGCGCGATGCCGCTGACGGCATACTCTGCGCAGATCGTCGTGTGGGCGGTGTGGGCGCTCATCGCACTGGGGACGACATCCGACCTGTTCGGGTTCCGGGCCCTGAACCTGTTCTGGCCGATGACGCTCGGGATCATCGCAGCCTGCTTCGCGTGGGCACTGCTGCTCGGGCGCGGTCCTCTCGAGCGGCTGGTCGATACGGTGTCGCGGCCGCGCGCGGATAGGCTGGCACGATGACTGCGACGGGTGATGCAACGCACGATGGCGCCCTCTGGGGTGCGCGATTCGCTTCGGGTCCATCGCCCGAACTTGCGGCCCTGAGCGTGTCCACCCACTTCGACTGGGCACTCGCCCCTTACGACATCCGGGGATCGCGTGCCCACGCGTCAGCCCTCGAGGCTGCTGGCTATCTCAGCGCCGACGAAGCTGCCAGCATGCGCGCGGGGCTCGATGAGCTCGCTGCTGCAGTCACCCGCGGCGAGGTCGTTGCCCGGCCTCAGGATGAAGACGTCCACGGTGCGCTCGAGCAGGCGCTCATCGAGATCGTCGGTCCCGAGCTCGGCGGAAAGCTCCGAGCCGGGCGCAGCCGAAACGACCAGATCGCGACGCTGGTGCGGATGTACCTCCTCGACCACACGCGGACGCTGGTACGTGAGATCGTCCGTCTCATCGATGCCATCGTCGCCCAGGCTGAGGCCCACCCGGCTGCGATCATGCCGGGGCGAACTCACCTGCAGCACGCCCAACCCATCCTGCTGGCGCACCACCTGCTCGCTCACGCGTGGCCGCTCGTGCGCGACCTCGAACGGCTCCGCGATTGGTCGGCGCGGGCGTCGGTGTCGCCCTACGGCGGGGGAGCGCTCGCCGGATCCACTCTGGGACTTGATCCCGCGCTTGTCGCTGCAGAACTGGGGCTCTCTCGGCCCGCAGAGAACTCGCTGGATGGAACCGCGGCGCGCGACGTCGTCGCCGAGTTCGCGTTCATCGCCGCGCAGATCGGGGTCGATCTGTCGCGCTTTGCCGAAGACATCATCGTGTGGAACACGCGGGAGTTCGGCTTCGTCACGCTCGACGATGGCTACTCGACCGGCTCGAGCATCATGCCGCAGAAGAAGAACCCTGATATCGCGGAACTGGCGCGGGGCAAGGCGGGGCGCCTGATCGGAAACCTCACCGGGCTGCTGGCCACGCTCAAGGGCCTGCCCCTGGCGTACAACCGTGATCTGCAGGAAGACAAGGAACCCGTCTTCGATTCGGTGCGGACGCTCGAGACGGTGTTGCCCGCCTTCGCCGGGATGGTGGCGACCCTGCGTTTTGACACCGACCGGATGGCGGAGCTTGCACCGCAGGGCTTCTCTCTTGCCACGGATGTCGCGGAGTGGCTCGTTCGGGAGGGCGTTCCCTTCCGTGATGCGCATGAGATCTCCGGGAAGCTCGTGCAGGCGTGTGAAGTTCGGGGGATCGGACTCGAGGACGCCGACGACGACCTGCTTGCGCGGGTCTCGCCGCGGCTCACGCCGGGAGTCCGCGAGGTCCTGACGATCGAGGGGTCGGTTTCCAGTCGCACCGGCGTGGGCGGAACCGCTCCGGAGCGGGTTGCCGAGCAGCGCGCGGAACTGATTTCGCGTGTGCAGGACGCTGCGCACGCGCTGGGGCTGTGACGGGACTGATAGATCCAAAAAATCAGCCCGGGGCTTATTATCTCGCTTCATAAGCGATAGACTGCTTGTGTGACCGTCGCGGTGATCGCAGATATCGTCGGATCCCGGCGCCTCGCCGACCGGGATGCCGCGCAGCGCGAGCTCGAGGCGACTATCGCGCGCGTCAACGCTGACCGGCCGACAGCGATCGTCCCGCTGACGGCGACGTTCGCCGATGAATTCCAGGCGGTCTTCGCGGAACTCGATCACGCGCTTGCGTGGCTCCTGTTGCTCCAGCTTGCTCTTCCCGAAGAGATCGAGCTGCGCTTCGGGATCGGCATCGGCACCGTGGGGGCCGTTTCGTCAGCAACCGACCGCATCTCCGACGGGCCCGGTTGGTGGTCAGCCCGGGATGCCGTCGAGGCCGTGCACCGCCTCCAGGATCGCGCCGTGCCGCGCGCGCGGACGCGCGTTGTCGCAGCTTCGGGGGAGGATGCCGCCATGGCCGAGCGTGTCCGATCCGTCAACGCATACCTGCTCGTCCGCGATGAGATCGTCGGCGCGATGACGTCACGCACGCGCCGCCTCGCTTATGGTCGCTGCCTCGGTCGAACGCAGCACGACCTCGCCGCAGAGGAGGGGATCACGCAGTCCGCGGTCTCCCAAGCGCTCGCCGCCGGCGGAGCCGCGGGGCTTGTGGCCGGATTCCAGATCCTGGACGAAGCGTCCGGATGATCGCCGCCGGCATCGTGCTCCTGACAGTCGGTGGCGTCGACCTCACGCGGCGTTCGCTGACCGGGATGCGTCGCGCGATCGTTCTGGCCGTGCTCGGACTCGTGGTGCTGATCGCCTCGGCCGGCGCGGATGCCGCGGTCTGGAGCTTCGTCGCCGTCGGCGTGGCCGCGGCCTGGGCTCTGGCCACCCCGGATCGCCGGGGCGGGCGAGCCGGGTTCTGGCCGGTCGCGCTCGTGGTAACTGTCGCTGCTCTCGCCGTCGCGCTTCTCGGCGTCCGACAAGACCAGGGGCCGCTCGGCGAGGTGTGGCCCTCCCACTCGCCGCTGGGCGCGGTGAGCCTGGACGTCGCAGTGCTCGTCGCCGGAGCGCTGGTCTTCCTTCTCGAATCCGGGAACGTGATCGTGCGAATCGCGCTCCGAGACGGCGACGTGCCCGTTGAGGAGCGTGCGGCGACGCTGAAGGGCGGACGACTCATCGGTCCGATCGAGCGGGTGCTCGTCTTCGCCCTTACCCTCACCGGCGCGTTCACGCTCCTGGCCGCGGTGCTTGCAGCGAAGGGCATCGTCCGCTTTCCCGAGATCTCCCGGGACGGAGAGGGCGGCATCCGCGCGGAGTACTTCCTCATCGGGAGCCTCGTGAGTTGGACGACTGCCCTCGCTGTAGCTTTCCTCGTATGGTGGGGGACCTCGATCTGACGCCGCGGTCAGCGGTGGGCGCGCTGCTAGCCTGAGATTCGTGGCAGAACTCACGACCGATTCCCCCGTCCGCGCGTTGGAGCCCGCGAACGACCCTTCGTTCGAATCGGTCTGGGACGAGATCGTTTGGCGTGGTTTGGTGCACGTTTCCACCGATCAGGAGGCGCTGCGCGCGCTGCTGGGGGGCGGCCCGATCACGTATTACTGCGGCTTTGACCCGACGGCGCCGAGCCTGCACCTGGGTAACCTCGTGCAGCTGCTCCTGCTGCGTCGGCTGCAGCTCGCGGGGCACCGACCGCTCGGCCTGGTCGGGGGATCGACCGGCCTGGTGGGCGATCCGCGACCGACAGCCGAGCGGACCCTGAACACGCGCGAGACCGTTGCCGAGTGGGTGTCGCGACTGCGCAGCCAGGTGGAGCGCTTCCTCAGCTTCGAGGGGGAGAACGCCGCACGCATCGTCAACAACCTGGACTGGACGGCGCCGCTGTCGGCTATCGACTTCCTTCGCGAGATCGGCAAGCACTACCGCGTTGGCACCATGCTGAAGAAAGACGCGGTCAGCGCTCGTCTGAACTCGGAGGCGGGGATCAGCTACACGGAGTTCAGCTACCAGATCCTTCAGGGGCTCGACTATCTCGAGCTGTACCGGACCTACGGCTGTGTTCTGCAGACCGGCGGCAGCGATCAGTGGGGGAACCTCACCAGCGGCGTGGATCTGATTCACCACGCCGAACATGCGTCGGTTCACGCCATCGGCACGCCGCTGATCACCAACAGCGACGGTACGAAGTTCGGCAAGAGCGAGGGCAACGCCATCTGGCTGGATGCCTCCATGTGCTCTCCGTACCGGATGTACCAGTTCTGGCTCAACACTGACGACGCCGACGTCATCACGCGGATGAAGATCTTCACGTTCCTCACTCGCGAGGAGATCGACGAGTATGAACGACTCGTCGAGGTGGAGCCCTACCGCAGGGCCGCGCAGAAGCGGCTCGCCCTGGAGGTCACGACGACGGTGCATGGCCCGGAGGCGACGGCAGCAGTGATCGCCGCATCCGACGCGCTGTTCGGGCAGGGCGATCTCACCTCGCTGGATGCAGAGGTCCTTCGCACCGCGTTGGAGGAGTTGCCACATGTGGAGGGGGCGCGGGAGATGACCGTCGTTGAAGCTCTTGTCGCAACCGGACTGGTGGCCAGTCTCTCCGAGGCTCGGCGGGCCATCGCGCAGGGCGGGGTCTCGCTCGACGGCATCCGCGTCGACGACGACGGCGCGCGGGTGACCGGTGGGCTCCCCGGGGGAGTGTCGGTGCTGCGTCGCGGCAAGAAGACGCTTGCTGGAGTCTTCCTCGGACCGCGTGAATCCGCGTGATGCGGCGCGACACGCCCGGGATGCGGGCAGGATTTGTCACGTTGTTCATATCCGCGTAATGTCTTTCTTGTTCGCCCCAAAGGAGCGCGGTGAGGCTGAGAGCCTCCCCTCCTCAAGCAGTGAACCACCCCCCAACACACAGACTCCTTGAGAGTCACAGACCTCCGGGTCTACGATGGGGGATCCGCTCTTCGCGGTGGTCTTGTCGACCGCTCGAGCGAGTCTGAGACTCGCCGGACGCCGATTTGACAGCGACGAGGAAGCGGATAAGATAGAGAAGTTGCCCTGCAGGGAGGCCGAGAGGCCGAAAGCAGGAGCATCCGATCCTTGAGAACTCAACAGCGTGCACTTGTCAAATGCCAAAAAACCTCGATTCAGCTTCGGCTGAATGAGATTCCTTTGGATCAAAGTCCGGCACTTCGGTGCCGGCAACGGATAGTCAGCAATGACATCCCTTTGGTCAGATCAAACTCGCTGCTTCAGTCAATTTCCGGCTGATCGCAGCAACATTTCTTCACGGAGAGTTTGATCCTGGCTCAGGATGAACGCTGGCGGCGTGCTTAACACATGCAAGTCGA
>NZ_DCBW01000045.1:0-12904 GCF_002313585.1 Microbacterium sp. UBA1097
CGGGGACCTCGACCCCTACCCGCCCGAACTCACCCGGCGAGCCTCACCCCCACCGGAAGTCCGAAGAGCCCGTTTCACCGATGTCCTCGTGCAGAACGACGGCGACGGGATCATGGCTGCCTGCCCGCAATGCAAGGAATTCGTTCGCGCACTGATCGCGGCTGATCAGCCATCCCTGCTCGTCGTCTCGAACGTCTTCACGCTTGGGCGCTCGACGGAAGGAACCGATCTGTCTGCGCAGGATCTCGTCACGGCGGCGCAGGCCGAGACTGCCACGTACGGAATGCCCGGACGAGTCGTGTACCTGGCTCCGCCGCCGCAGGGAGTGAACCTCGGTGCGTGCTACTCGCAGGTGTCGTCCCCGGCGGCGTGCGCGGCCGCGGTCGACGACACCTGGATCGCGATGTGGGAGGCGACAGCAGCCGCCGCGGCGGCATCCGGTGATCATGCCATCGACGCGCTGCCATTCAGCTGTTGGGAGGGGATCTGCCCCGCGTTCGCTGGGACGCTACCGACCAAGTACGACCAGACGCACCTGACGGTCCCGTATGCAGAGCACATCGCGCCGTATCTCACGTGGGCGCTTCAGAGCCAAGGCCTCATCGCCAACGGCTGACGGTCTCGCGATCACCCGAGGTGCTCGTCGAGCGCCGTCATCACGGCATCCGGATGGGCCAGTCCGACGAAATGCCCTGCCTCGGGAAAGTTCACGAGCGTTGCCGAAGGCAGCGCGCTGACCATTCGTGAAGACCAGACAGGTCGGATGAGCTGATCGGCGTCGCCTTGGATGATGGTCACCGGCGCAGAAACCTCGGCGGGCGTGAAGCCCCACGGCGCTCCGAAGACCCGGTACTCGTCGACCGCGCCGTCGATCTGCGTGACTGCCTCGAGCATGCAGGCGGTATACCACTCGGAACGGGCGCGGATGATCGCCGCATCGGCGGGCCCCAGCGATTTCTCCGACAAGCGTTCAACCTGCTCTGGCCTACGGCGTAGCATCCGCCGCATCACATGGAAGTAGCTGCGGGCTGTAGCGGGCAGGCGCCGGGACAACGTGATGAGCCGCCGGTCCATGCGGTTGAGCTCGCGGAGATTGTCGGCGTCGTCCAGCGGCAGCGCGCCCGCGATCACGACGACGCCTCGAATCCTGTCAGCCTGTGCCACGGCAGCCGCTAGCGCGTACTGTCCGCCGGCCGACCAACCCAGCGCGACGGCGTCGGTCGCGCCGATGTCGTCGAGAACGGCGCCGACATCCTCATGTCCCCACGAGAGAATCGACCGCTGCGGGTCGCGATCGCTCATTCCGACTCCGGGACGGTCGGGCGAGACGATCCGGATGCCGCGGTCGCGCGCAATCTCGTCGTAAGCCGACGCATCCCCGGCGCTCACCAGTCCGCCGTGAGCGCTGATGACTGTGCGCGATGAGCTGGTGTCACCGAACACGCGATAGCCGATCGCACGGCTCCCAATGGTGACCACGCGCGATGCGGACCCCGTGATCTGAGGCTCCATCGCCGGCTCAGTTGGCGGCGTTGTATGCCTCGAGGACGGATGCTGGGACCCGACCGCGCTCAGAGACGGAGTAGCCGTTCTCCTTCGCCCAGGCGCGGACCGCGCTGTAGTCCTGTTGGCCGGAACGCCGGCGCTTGCGCCCGGCGGTCGACCCGCCCTGCGATGCCGAGATGCGCCGGCCTGCGGAGACATAAGGGGCCAGCGAATCCCGCAACGCCGCGGCATTTGCATCGGTGAGGTCGATCTCATATGCCGTGCCGTCGAGGGAGAACGTCAGTGTTTCTCCTTCGCCGATTTCCAGAACTGTTCCGTCGAGATCATCGACGAGTTGGTGAACAATTTTGCGTGCCATATGTCGAGTCTATTGTGAATGCAGCCGCTCGTCGGGGGGAAAGTCCCTCGCGGGGTGAATTCCGTTCTTTCGCGACTGGACGCCGAATTACGGCAGAATTCCGGCACGGCGGGCCTTTGTCACAGCCGCGTGGCGGGTAGAGACATCCAGTTTGGACATCGCCGATTGCAGATAGGACTTGACCGTTCCTTCGCGGAGCCCCAGGGATGCCGCCACTTCCGCGTTGGTCGCGCCCACCGCGACACTGGCGAGCACATCGACTTCTCGAGGGGAAAGGCGTATGTCCAGCGTGGCGGCTGATCTGTCGCCGCTCAAGGCGGCTAGCCGCCGCTCGATGGTCTGGAGTCGACGTTTCACCGATTCGTCCGAAATCGCGGCCGCGATGCTGCGTATTTCGGCGTAGCTCTCTCGCAGCTCTTCGCGTGCGGCACTGCCGATATCGGTCGGTGCTGGCGCCGCGAAGCTCGATAGGCGGCGTTCGATTTCGCTTCTCACGCGCAGTTCGGTGGCGAGAGATTCGGCAACAGAGAATGCGGCGCGCGCCACGACCTCGCCCACGGCGGATTCCGCCCACGAACCGCAATAAAGCACTCCCCGCGCCCGACCATCGACCATCACGGGAACCGCGAACAGCGTGGAGATTCCCTCGCCGAGAACCGCGCGATCATAGTCATGAGTAATGCCCCGCGCGGTGCGGTAGTCGATCGCCAACCGCGCGCGTTTTTCAACCAGCGACCGACCTCCGAGTCCCCGCTCGGGTTGCACGACGAGTCCGGCAAGCGATCGAGTCCGAGTTCCGGCCGTCGCGGTGACCGGTAGGAGCCCGTCGGTAGTCAGCCCGCCGAAGGCGACCGGGAACTTTGTGACGCGGGGAAGACTGTCGACCGCGCGCGCGAGTAACTCCTGCTCCGTCTCGGAGGAGAATCGCAGGGCCACATCGACCGCCTCGTGTCGGGACGACCGCGTCGGTCCAGGACGTCACTGTCGCCGAATTCAGTAGCGATGAGGCTACCACCGGTGATTCCACGTGCGCAGTGCGGGACCCCCGGTGTGCGCCGGGGGTCCCGTCGGTTGCGCCGGCCTACACGGCGCGACCGGTCTGGGCTCGCTCGAGCGCGTTCGACTCGAGGTCGAGGAGGAATCTCTTCGTTTCGGGGTGGCCGCCGTACTCTCCGATCGATCCGTCGGCTCGGATGACGCGGTGAACCGGGACGACGATCGAGAACGGTGTCGTCGCGCATGCCGTGCCGACAGCGCGTGCAGCCCGCGCGCGCCCAGCCATGACAGCGACCTCGCCATATCCGGCGGTCTCGCCGAACGGGATTCGCGTCACAGCCTCGAGCGCGTCGCGCGTGAAGCCGCGCACGAGTCGCCAGTCGAGCTGCACATCAAACGCCGTCCGATTGCCTGCGAAGTACTCGTCGAGCTGCGCCGCAAGCTGCAGCGCGGCATCCGTGGTTCCGGGGCTCGGCTCAGCCCGAAGTGCCAATGTCAGGGCCGCGAGGTCATCACCGGGGTCGTCGTACGCGGGATGACACGAGATGACCGCATCGGGCGTGCCGACGATCAGGATGTCTCCGAGGGGAGTGGGATGCAGGAGGTATGTCGAGGAGACGGCTACAGGAGGCATGTCTCCATCCTGTTCGGCGATGCGGGTTCGGATGCGGAACGGGTTGCCGCGGTGGACAGTATGGCCACATCGGCGGCGGGGGAGGAAGCCCTGACGGATGTGGCGTGTCGCGCAATACCGCAACACTCGTGGTGCGTTACCGGGACGCATCGAGAGCGCAACCTAGTCTGACCGTGTGGTGCGAGCAGAAGGTGGCGTCATCCTTGGCGCTGATGGTGCGATGCGTGCGGTGTCAGTGGACCCCGCAGACCTGACTCTCGCCGACACCGACGCGACGATCGTCCACATCGCCGAGCAGGAGCGTGAGAGGTTGCGCGCCCAGGCAGCGGACCTCGGCGGTCGCTCTGCGCTCCTGCATTTCTCAGACGCACCGGATGCCGGAATCGAGATCACCAAGGCACACCCGGGAAGTCTGCCGCAGTTCATCACGGGACGATCGACACTTCTGTCGGGGCTGTTCCGCGACGAAGTCGCCCTCGGTACCGCTCGGCGGGCCGCCGAGCGGATCACCACCAAGAACGTTGAACTGCGCACGGCCCGCGGTATCGATGCCGTGCGCCTGGCCGTCGGGATCGCGTCATGGCGCATCGGGGGGCTCGAGTGCATCGCTCCCGTGCTGCTGCGCCCACTCGCGATCCGTCGTCACCACACCGACTTCGAACTGAAGCTGCACGGCAGTTTCCAGGTCAATCCCGAACTGCTGCGTGCGATGCGGATGCACTTCGGGATCGAACTCGACGGCGACGCCCTGTCGGGTCTTGCCTACGATCAGGGCGTCTTCAAGCCGCAGCCGGTGATCGATCACCTGCGGGCGCTCATGGCGCAGATTCCGTCTTTTGTGGTCAAGCCGCGGCTTGTGGTCTCGACGTTCGTGGACGTCGGCTCCGCGATGGCACGCGACTCGGCCCAGTTGGACCACCCGGTTCTGAACGCCCTCGCCGGTCATCCCGCCGATCGGGAAGCCGTGACGCTGCGCCGGCCGGTTCCTGTGATGCCCGGGCCCGACGAGCGCGTCCCTGCCGCCGACACCCTGCTGTTGGACGCCGACGCCGAGCAGGAAGCCGTGCTGGCTCGGGTTATTGCGGGCCAATCCCTCGTGGTTCACACGCTGCCGGGAACCGGGGGCACCCAGACCGTGATCAACGCGGTGGGAGCGCTCGTGCGCGAAGGGCGGCGGGTCCTCGTCGTCAGCGCTCGCCGCTCGACGCTCGACGGTGTTCGCCACCGCCTCGCCGGCGTCGGTCTACCGGGACTTGCTGTCTCGCCCAGCGAACTGCAGCGGGATCTCGTCCGCGCAATCGGACGCAATGAGAAGGCAGTCGCCCCAAAAGTCTCCGAGATCGATGACGCACTCGTGCGCCTTCGCACGGTGCTGCGCGACTACCGGTCTTCGCTGGCGGATCGCCACGACGCACTGGGTGCCTCTGTGCTCGACATCCTGCGGGAGCTGTCGGCGCTTGCCCAGCGTGAGGAGCCCCCGACGACGACCGCGCGCCTGGACATCGAGACTCTCGTGCGCCTCGCGAAAGGACGAGAGGATGCCGCCGCCAAGCTTGCGTCGGCGGCGCGCCTCGGCGAGTTCCGGATCGGCCCGTCGGATTCACCCTGGTACGGCGTGAGCTTTGCCACGACCGAGCAGGCGCGCTCAGCGCACGCGCTGGCCGGCAAGCTCCACCGCATGGACCTTCCGCATCTGCTGGAGCGGGGATACGTCCTGCTGGGGCAGACCCACATGCGCCCGTTCGAGAGTGTCGGCGAACTCGGCGAGTACCTGCGGCTGCTGCAGGGCATCCGAGACTCCCTCGACCGCTTCAGCCCGACCGTATTCGAACGGCCGATCGGCGACCTCATTCAGGCGCACGCGCCGCGCCGCGACACCTCGACGCTCAGCGGAGCAGACCGCCGGCGGCTCCGGCGCCTCTCTCGCGAATACGTGCGCCCCGGCGTGCACGTCGGCGACATGTATGAGGCGCTCGTTCGCATCCAGAAGCAGCGTCAGCAGTGGCAGCGCTACGTCGAGGCGAACGTCGTTCCCGACATCCCGCTCGGCCTTGCCGATGTCGCGGTTGCCTGGCAGCGGGTGGATGCCGAGCTCAGCGAGCTGGATGCCGTCCTGGGGCGATCAGGGTCGCAGGCGCTGTCGTCGCTTCCGGTGAAGACCCTCGTGCGTACCCTTGCTGGACTGGCCGCGGAGTCCGAGGTGTTCGAAAACCTCATGGAACGCGCGAGCCTGCGCAGTGAGTTGGCCTCCCTCGGCCTCGAGCCGCTTCTTCTCGACCTCTCGGTGCGACACGTTCCCGAGCAGCAGGTCGCGGGTGAGCTCGAATACGCGTGGTGGCAGTCGGCGCTCGAGCACCTGCTACGCAGCGATCGAGCGCTCCTGGGCGCCAACACGGCAGTCGTCGACCGCTTGGAGCGTGATTTCCGTCTGGTGGATGAAGCGCACGCCGCGGCATCCGGGCAGCTCCTGGCCGCCCAACTGGCGACCCAGTGGCGGGTCGGGATCGTTGATGAGCCGCACGAGGCGGCGGCGCTGAAGCAGGCGCTGCGCGAGGGGAGGACGTCGCCGCGCACCGTCGTGTCAACGGCGCCGGCACTCATGCGCTCGCTCGCCCCGGTCTGGCTGGCCTCGCCCTACGAAGTGCCCGCGATCCCCGACGACCTCGTCTTCGACGTCGTCATCATCTCGGATGCCGCATCGCTGAGCCTCGCCGAGGCTTCCCCCGCGATCCGTCGTGGCCGCCAGATCGTGGCGCTCGGCGATCCCGTGACCCAGAAGCCGACGGCGTTCCGGGTGGCAGCCGGGACGCCGACCGCCGAGGACGAGCCGGAGGAGCCGTTCGACGACGCGAGCGTATTCGAGCGTCTTGCCGAGATCCTGCCCGTTGAAACACTCACGCGCAGCTATCGCGCGGGCGGCGAGGACCTCGCGGAACTGGTCAACGGCGCGTTTTACGGCGGCGAGATCGTCTCCCTGCCCTGGGCCGGTTCCTACCTCGGACGTGGAAGTCTCTCGGTGGATTACGTCGAGGGCGGTATCGGTGTGCCCGACCCCGAATCCGGCGCGGTCGAGAGCCCGGATGCCGAGGTCGCCCGGGTGGTGACCCTTGTCGTCGAGCACGCGGTCAACCGCGGGTCCGAATCGCTCATGGTCATCACCGCCAGCGCGAAGCACGCTGCCCGCATCCGTGCCGCCGTCGACCGCGCGTTCGCGGGACGGTCCGACGTCGCCGACTTCGTCGCGCGCGACTCAGCCGAGCCGTTCTCGGTTCTCACGCTGGAAGAGTCGGTGGCTGAGAGCCGCGACCGCGTCATCTTCTCGCTCGGTTTCGGACTCACTCGCCACGGGCGTGTCCTCAGCGACTTCGGTGACCTGTCGAGCGCCGACGGTGAGCGGCTTCTGACGGTCGGGATGACGCGTGCTCGCCGCTCGATGGTGATCGTGTCCTGCATCCGTCCCGGCGCCGTCGATGACCGTCGCCTCGCGCACGGCGCGGCATCCCTCATGTCGATCCTGGGAGACGTCGAACGTCGCGCTCGGGTGTCTCGCCAGGAGGATGACGGCGACCCGTTGATGCTCTCGCTCGCGAAGGAACTGCGGCGCCTGGGCGTTGCTGTCGAGGTGAATTACCGGGGCCTGCTGCCGCTGGTCGCGCATCATCAGGGCAAGGCCGTGGTCGCCGAAAGTGATCCCGAGACGATCGGCGGATCGTTGCGCGAATCGCTGCGGCTGCGCCCGCAGATCCTGCGGCGCCTGGGCTGGCATTACGTGCGTGTGCACTCGTTCGATCTGTACAGCGACCCCGGCGGCGTCGCGCAGCGGATTGCCGGCATCCTCGGGGTGACGGTCGAAGCGCCCGTTGCCGAGGGTGACACGCAACCGATCGATGTCGTCGCCTGATGAGCGTCAGCGCGTCGAGCGCGTTCCCGGATCACGCCGCGCGCGTCTGACTCCGGCTCCGGGGACCGATGTCGCCCCAGAAGCCCCGGATGCCGACGCCGACCCGTCATCGGGGGCGCCGACGACGTCATCCGACACCGGCCCCAACGACGATCGTCTGCGAGCCGACGTCCCCCCGCACTATTGAGCTCGCGCGCTACCCGCCCTCTGCGCCGAACCGCACATCCCGCCGCGAACCCACAGGGTCCGGCCAGAGAATCCTGTGGGCTCGGCAGGGAGAGTGTGGGTTCGCGGGCAGTGACGCGGGGCAGGATGCCTCGCGTCAGGGCTTCGGCGGGGTGGCGTCGTTCTGCTTCTGGAGCAGGTCGCGGATCTGGATGAGGATCTCGGCCTCGCTCGGCATCGGCTCGGGCTCGGGTGGCAGCTGCTCTCGGGCCGCGGCGCGCTCCTTGAGCTTGTTCATCGGCATGACGAAGACGAAGTAGACGACCACGGCTACCGCGAGGAAGTTGATGACCGCGCCGATGATCGCTCCGAAGGCGAAGGTCACGGTGCCGCCGCCGAGGGTCGGCACAGGCACCGCCAGCGCCTCGTTGAGACTGTCAGCGGCGAAAAACAGACCGATCAGCGGATTGATGAACGCCGACACCAGAGTGTTGACGATGCCGGTGAAGGCGGCGCCGATGACGACGGCGACCGCGAGGTCGATGACGTTGCCGCGGAGGATGAACTCCCGGAATCCCTTGATCATTGCGGTCCCTTCGTGATGGAGCGTCAGCTGGCGGCGGTCGCGGTGCTTGTCGAGGTGCTAGATCCCGACGACGAACTCGAACTCGACGACGAGCTCGAGCTGTCGGACTTCGAACCCGAGTCCTTTGAGCCGGAATCCTTCGAGCCGGACTCCTTGCCAGCGCCGGCACCCGTCCGGGAGTCGGTGCGGTAGAAGCCAGACCCGTTGAAGGTCACGCCGATCGATCCGTACTCCTTGCGAAGCGATCCACCGCACTCTGGGCACTCGGTGAGGGAGGCATCCGTGAAGGACTGCACGGCTTCGAATCGGTGGCCGCACTGGCGGCAGGCGTAGGCGTAGGTAGGCATCGGTGGTCTTTCGGTCGGTGCGAGGGATCAGGTGTGGGGAGGATGCAGGTCGACGATGCGGGTCGGCGTGACGACACCGGTGACCGGCTGATCGTGCACGTCTCGCGGGACCTCCGCGACGAGCTCATCGTCGAAGACGACGGCGTAGACGGGCGGGCACCGCTCCATCGAGCCGATGGTCTTGTCGAAGTAGCCGCGTCCCCAGCCGAGCCGCATGCCGGTCGTGTCGACGGCGGCGGCGGGAATGACCATGAGGTCTACGTCGTTCACGGCGATCGGGCCGAGGAGTTCACCGGTCGGTTCCGGCATCCCGAACAGCCCCTCGACCTCGCTGCCGTCGCGCTCGGCGACTGTCCAGTCGAGGAGCCCGTCGGCGCGGGTGATGGGGAGCAGGACCCGCAAGCCGCGGTCGATTGCGGCATTGACGAACTCGCGGGTTCCCGGCTCCGTCGTCGTCGACAGGAAGCACGAGAGGGATGTTGCGCCCAAGCGCTCCACGAGCGCATCGAGCTGGGTCCGGATCCCCTCCGCGGCGGCCTGCCGGGCGGCTTCGGAGATCGTCTGCCGACGCTCTCGGAGATCCGCGCGCATCGCACGCTTGGCATCGGCGATCGCATCAGACATGCGTAGATTCTAGGCTGCTTGCGTGCGCAGGCAGGCTTCGGCATCCGATGTCAAGGGGTGACGGCGCGTCGCGTATCCGTCACATCGCGTTCATAGCCTCTCGGTAGAGTGAGGGCCATGTCTGATCTCCCCTTCAAGGCAGTGATCCCCGCGGCGGGCCTCGGCACTCGCTTCCTTCCTGCCACCAAAGCCATGCCCAAAGAGATGCTGCCGGTCGTCGACAAGCCGGCGATCCAGTACGTCGTGGAAGAGGCCGCGACTGCCGGCATCCAGGATGTGCTGATCATCATCGGGCGCAACAAGAACAACATCGCCAACCACTTCGATTCGGTTCCCGAGCTCGAAGAGAAGCTGCGCGAAAAGGGTGACGGCAAGAAGCTCGCCGCCGTCGAGCACTCCTCAGACCTGGCCGAGGTGCACATGGTGCGCCAGGGAGAACCGAAGGGCCTCGGGCACGCGGTGCTGCGTGCGAAGTCGCACGTCGGAAACCACCCCTTCGCTGTGCTCCTGGGCGACGACCTGATTGACGAACGCGACCCGCTGCTGGTCAAGATGCTCGATGAGCACCGTCGCACCGGTGCCGCGATCGTCGCGCTCATGGAGGTCGACCCCGAGCAGATCCACCTGTACGGATGCGCGGTTGCCGAGCCCACCGATGACCCGGATGTCGTCACCGTCGGCGGCCTGGTCGAGAAGCCCGCCAAGGAAGACGCTCCCTCGAACCTTGCGATCATCGGCCGCTATGTCCTCGCGCCGACCGTGTTCGACGTGCTCGAGCACACCGAGCCGGGTAAGGGCGGCGAGATCCAGCTCACCGACGCTCTCGAAGAGCTCGCGAAGGACCCCGACGGACCCGGCGTGCGCGGCGTGATCTTCCGAGGACGCCGCTACGACACCGGCGATAAGGTTGACTACATCAAGGCCATCGTTCAGCTCGCCTCGGACCGCGAGGACCTCGGCGCCGAGCTGAAGCCCTGGTTGAAGGATTTCGCGGCGACCCTGTAGCGCCGCCCGGGCGGGAGGGGTCACGTGGATCTGACGTCACCCTTCCACCACGGCCCGGTGTCGATCCGGCTCGTGCGGCCGCGCGATGCCCGCGTGCTCCAGCAGCTATTGCTCGACAACCGTTCGTGGCTGCGCCGGTGGGAGGCCACAAGCCCCGACGGACCGGTCTCGTTCGACATGAGGCTCAGCATCCGTCGCCTGTTGCAGCAACACCGCGACGGGGCGGGTGTGCCCTACGTCATGGAGTACGACGGTACGGTCACGGGCCAGCTCAATGTCTGGGGCATTGCGCGGGGTTCTCTCGCATCAGCGACCATCGGGTACTGGATCGCCGAGGAGTTCGCCGGCCGCAACGTGACGCCGATCTCGGTCGCCCTCGCCACCGACATCTGTTTCCGGGAGCTCAACCTGCATCGGGTTGAGATCTGCATCCGTCCCGAGAACCGCGCGAGCCTGCGTGTCGTTGAGAAGCTTGGCTTCCGGTACGAGGGCTATCGGCGCCGCTACATCCACATCGACGGGGACTGGCGCGACCACTACGCCTTTGCGCTCGTTCGTGAGGACGTTCCCGAGGGTGTGCTGCGCCGGTGGGCGTCGGGGCACGTACCCCCGGATGCCGCGACAGTTCCCCCCGAAGACCGAATGCCCGTCTGAATCGAGCCGTCTCGACGCGAACCCGCACCGACACACGTCGTGGGATCCCGGGATCGTGGGCTGCCGTCGCATACCGTATGGATCATGGATGGGCAGGTACTCGGAGGCGGCGTGATCGTCGCGGTCTCCGTGCTCCTGTGGCTCGTCTATCTGGTGCCCTCCTGGTACGAGCGCCGCCAGTACGACGCTGCCGAACGTAATGCCGTCCGGTTGAACCAGGCGCTACGCGTCCTCGCTGAGACGAGCGAGACGCCCGACGAGGTTCGGCTCGAACTCACCACCCGCACGGCACAGGCCCAGCAGCGGGAGGCCAAGCGCGCGCTCGCTGAGCGCGAGCGGTTGGCGAAGCTCGCTGCCGCGGAACGTGAGCAGGCAGCGGTGGAGGAAGCCCGTTCCGAACTCGTCGCCGCGCGGTCGCTGCCTGCTGCCCGCCGCGCACGCGCTCGCCGCCGCGCGCGGCTGTTGACGACGATCGTCGGGCTTGTCGCCATCGCATTCCTCGGATGGGGTTTCTGGCTGCTCGCCACGACCGGGTCGCAGACGCTGTTGTGGTGGTCGGCCGGCATCCTCGCCGTATGCGCCGCGATGCTCGTACAGATGGCGCGCGTGTCGTCCCGTGCCGCGGTGGGCTCCCAGGTCACCGTGGAAGCTCCGGTGCGTGCTGCCCCCGCCGTACAGGACGTTGCGCTCCCCGTCTCACGCCAGTGGGCGCCGCGTGAGCTACCCAAGCCCCTCACTGCGGCATCAGGATCCCGTGCTGCGGCAACGCTCGACGGTGTGGCTGCGCGCGAGGCGCTGCGGCAGGCCGCCCGCGATGAGGCGATGCGTCAGCGGGCGGAAGCTGCTGCGCCGCCCACTATCGACCGCGCTCGCGCTGACCGGGAACGTGCCCGGCAGGCGGCATCCGCTTCTGCGCCTGCGCGCGAGACAGGTGCTTCGGCGGGACCCGATTTCGGGCGCATGGGTTACGTCGACGACGCCGAGATCGAAGCCCACGTCCGCGATCTGTTGAGCCGCCGCGCCGCCAGCGCTTAGGGGCTCCAGCGATTCAGCCCGCCGGGGCGTGCGTGATAGTGTTACTGGGTTCACGGGCCTGTGGCGCAGTTGGTAGCGCGCTTCGTTCGCAATGAAGAGGTCAGGGGTTCGAATCCCCTCAGGTCCACACCCGGAACCGCGTGATTACGCGGCATTCTTGGGCACTGGATGAGTTCAGCCCTCCAGCGGAAACCACCTGTGGGGCCCTTCTTGGGTCTCGCGGACCGCAAAGGAGCAACTCATGTCCTCTGTCCACCGTGAATACGAATCGACTGATTCGCCCTTCTTCTCCTTCTGCTCGTGCGCGCGGAACGCGGACCACGCCGCGGAAGCGGCGCCCTCCTTCGATGACGTGGCCGCGCTCTGCAGCACGTGGGGCAACGCGATCGAGCATGAAGGGTTCGACCCCGACGACTTGCGCGAGTATGTCGACCACCACGTGGCGCTGGCCGCCAGGCCGGGGGCCCTCGCTGACCCTCTGGAGGCCGCGCTTGCCTTCTCGATGGAGTCGGGCAGGTGACGCGCCGCAAGACGGGGCTGGCCCGTCGCAATCCGAACGACTTCGGCTCCGTCGAAAAGCGCGGCGAGCGCTACCGTGCACTGTTTCGTAGGGACGGCCGCACGATTCGGGCTCCACGCACTTTCACGACGCGCGATGACGCCCGCCACTGGTTGAGTGAGCAGGAACGCGCGTTGCGCGGAGGCACATGGATTGACCCGCGTCTGAGCGAGGACTCGCTCGCGGCCTACGTTGCGGCCTGGCTCTCGGACCACAGCGCCGACCTCTCGCCGCGCACAGTTGAGAACTACAGCAGGCACCTCACCAAGTGGGTGCTCCCAAGGCTCGGGAAGGAGAGACTGGGCGAGATCACGCCCGCGAAGGTGCGTTCGTGGCGGGCTGGCTGTCTGAAGGACGCCGCCGCAGCAGCCGGGGCCGGACAGGAGCAGCCCTCGGCGGTCAGCATTCGCGCCTGGGCTGTGGCGACTGGGCTGGATGTGGCACCTACTGGACGCTTGCCCCAGCACATCGTGCTCGCGTGGAATGCCGCTGGCTGTCCCACCCTTACTAAGCCTCGATCCACCGATGAGCCTT
>NZ_DCBW01000054.1:0-13265 GCF_002313585.1 Microbacterium sp. UBA1097
CTCGGGGTCGGTTGCGATGGCCCGCGCAAGCGCCGCGCGCTGCTGTTGGCCGCCGGAGAGCCGGTCGGGATGCTCGTCCGCGAATGCTCCGAGCCCCACCCGATCGAGTAGCACCTTTCCTCGTTCTTCGGTGTCGCGGCGCGGAATCCGTCGCACGACCCGGGAAGCGAGGGTGACGTTATCGAGCAGGCTCAGGTGCGGGAACAGGTTGTAGCTCTGGAAGACGGTACCCAGCCGTGAACGCACCCGGTCGGCATCGACGCGCGGATCCGAGATGTCATCGTCACCGAGCAGGATGCGGCCATCGTCGATGCTCTCGAGCAGATTCAGGCACCTCAGCAACGTTGACTTACCCGATCCACTCGAACCGATCACCGCGACGACCTCGTGACGCGAGAGCTCGAGCGATACGCCGCGCAAGACGGGCTGGTCGCCGAATCTCTTCCACAGGCCCTCAGCCCGCAGCACGGCGCTCACAGGACCGATCCCGCCTGCTCGCGACGCTGCAGCTTCGCCGTGTACCAGTCGGCCACCCGGATCGTCGGGATCGCGAGCAGGACGAACAGGATGCCCGCGACGACATAGGGCGTGAAGTTGTAGGTAAGGGACACCTCCGAGCGGGCGGCCGCGACGGCATCCACGGCTCCGAGAATAGAGATCAGCCCGACATCCTTCTGCATCGAGATGAAGTCGTTCATCAGCGGCGGTGTCATCTTGCGTAGCGCCTGCGGCAGCACGACATGCCGAAGCGTCTGCACGTGGCCGAGCCCGAGGGCACGGGCGGCGAGCCGCTGTGACGGATGCACGGCCTCGATACCGGCACGGATGACTTCAGCAACGTATGCCGAGTAGGTGAGGGTGACCGCGATCACCCCGAGGACAACCGGCGGGATGCGCTGATCCATGATCGTGGGGATGCCGAACCCTACCAGGTAGAGCACGATGATGAACGGGAAGCCGCGGAACAGGTCGGTGTAGCCGGCCGCGAGCACCCGCAGCGGGAAGAACACCGGTCCGCGCAGGGTGCGGAGCACCGCGACAGTCAACGCGACAACGCTCACCGTGATGACCGACAGACCCAGCACCTGCAGGTTCAGGAGGAATCCGTCCCAGATCTTCGGGAGCGCCTCGATCGCGATCCGCGGATTGAAAAAGGCCTCTTGTACCGCCGACCACCCCGGCGTCTGGATGACAGTGAGCCAGACGACCGCGCCGAACACCACGGTCGACGCGACCGCAACGAGCACAGAGCGCTGCGACCGCCGGCGCCGATAGGCGCGGCGGTCGAGCTCGAGGGCGCTGAGCGGCGGCGGGCCGTCCGCGGCAGCAGGGGCGGGAGCGGTCACTGCAGGATCGGAACGCCCTGCTCGGCATCCAGCCACTGGTCGGTGATCTGCTGGAGCGTGCCGTCGGCGCGCAGCTCGTCAATCGCTTCCGACACGGATGCCGTCAGCGGTGAGTCCTTCGCCAGCACAACGCCCCACTCATCGGCGATTCCGCCCAGGGGCAGCTGGCCGACGATGAAGGAGTTCTCGATGTACTGCGACGTGGCAAGGAACGCCGTCGGCAGGTCGATCACGAACGCGTCGATCTGCCCGGCCTTGAGGGCTGCGACGGCATCCTCGTTGGACGAGTAGAGCTGGGTCGCCGTGTCGGGCTGAACTACCGCATCGATCGTCTGCGCGCTGGTCGAGCCCGACATCGCGCCGAAGACGAGGGACTTCAGCCCATCGATGTCGGTGACACCCTCTGCCGGTCCGCCCTCGATCGCCACGACAGCCTGGGCCGCCGAGTAGTACGGGGACGAGAAATCGACTGCCTGCTTGCGCTCGTCGGTGATCGTGTACTGCTGGATGTTGAAGTCGAAATCCTTCGGACCGGGGGCGATCGCTGCCTCAAAGCTCGTGCGCACCCATTCGACGTCGTCGGCAGCGAACCCGAGCTTGTCGGCGATCGCGTACGCGAGGGCCGCCTCGAACCCTTCACCGGAGGCCGGGTCATCGTTGATGACGTACGGCTCGTAGGCGGTTTGTCCGGTCGCGATGGTGAGCTTTCCGGGCGTCACGTACCCCGCATCGGCGGAGTCGGGTTGTTCGCCGGACGTCGAGCAGCCTGCCAGGGCGAGCGCCGAGAGCGCGAGTGCGGCAGCGGCGGTGAGGATACGGGCGCGCGATGCGCCAAGGGCACGGGACACAGGGCCTCCAAGGGTGGGTCGACGCACGGATGCTGTGATGCGCCGTTCCTCCATCATCCGTCGTCGCGGCGCCCCGGGACCAATTGCGCGGCGCTTTCTTACGATGCCCCGCAATACGGGCCTAGTCGAAGTCGGCGGCGACGGCATTGCGGTGGTACTCGAAGATCAGGCTGGTGCGGGTGGACGCCACACTGTGCCGGGCGGACAGGTGGTCGACAACGAAGCGCCGCACCGCCGACGAATCCTCGACAGCGATGTGGACCAGGAAGTCGTCAGCCCCGCCGAGAAAGAAGACCTGGATCACCTCGGGGATGCGTCGCACCTCTTGCGTGAAAGCACGGATGCTCTCCTGGCGCGCACCGGGACGCAGGGTCACTCCGATGACAGCCTGGAGCCCTCGCCCGAGGGCGCCCTGGTCGAGGGCTGCGTGAAAGCCCGTGATCACGCCGCGGTCTACGAGAGCGCGAACGCGGGTGTGCGCGGTTGACGGTGCGAGGCCGATCGCATCAGCGAGCGCCGCGTTCGTCATGCGGCCATCGGCTGACAGCAGCTCGACGATGCGTTCGTCGACGGGGTCGAGGTCCTTCTCCATACCGAATATTCTTCGCCATTCGAGCACCAGCGCCAACTCTTCTTCACGACAACGCGCCCGTATGCGCAGTTCGAGGCTCGATTTCTTCGTTCTGAAACATAAAGAGCAGAAGATCGTGCGATTCTCGGTTTCGACGGCGAGCTGTATGGCCGCGCTCAAGGAAGAACGGAGAAACCCATGCGGATCGGCGTACCCACCGAGATCAAGAACAACGAGAACCGCGTCGCCATGACGCCGGCAGCAGTGGACGCCCTCGTTCGCCGAGGCCACACCGTGACGGTGCAGCGCGGCGCGGGCCTCGGTAGCGCGTTCACGGATGACGCGTATCGCGCCGCGGGCGCACAGATCGCCGACACCGCCGAAGAGACCTGGGGCGGCGCCGAGATGGTCGTCAAGGTCAAGGAGCCGATCGCCCCCGAATACGGGCTGCTGCGCGAAGACCTCACCCTTTTCACCTACCTGCACCTCGCCGCCGACCGGCCGCTGACCGACGCCCTCATGAGCGCTGGAACTACCGCGATCGCCTACGAGACCGTGCAGACCGTCGACCGCGCGCTGCCGCTGCTCGCTCCGATGAGCGAGGTAGCCGGGCGCCTGTCCATCACGGTTGGCGCGAACGCCCTCATGAGCCCCGCGGGCGGGCGAGGGATGCTGCTCGGCGGCGTGCCCGGCACACCCAAGGCCAAGGTCGTCGTGATCGGTGGCGGTGTGGCGGGCGAGCACGCAACGGCGAACGCGCTCGGCTTGGGTGCGAACGTCACCGTGATCGACATCTCGCTGCCCAAGCTCCGCGCCCTGGAGGCTCGCTTCGGCGGAGCCATCCAGACCCGCGCCTCGACCCGGTACGAGATCGCCGAGCAGCTCGCCGAAGCCGATCTCGTGATCGGGTCGGTCCTGATCCCGGGAGCTGCAGCCCCCAAGCTCGTGACCGACGAGATGGTCGCGGCAATGAAGCCCGGCTCCGTTCTCGTTGACATCGCGATCGACCAGGGTGGATGCTTCGAAGGCTCACACCCCACGACCCACGACAACCCCACCTTCCCGGTGCACCAGTCGCTGTACTACTGCGTCGCGAACATGCCCGGCGCGGCGCCTCACACCTCCACACGCGCGCTCGGCAACGCGACCCTCCCATACATCGCGACGATCGCTGACCACGGCTGGGATGCGGCATCCGAGGCTGACCCGGCACTCGCGCGTGGACTCAACGTGCGGGGTGGCGTCGTGGTAAACGAGGGAGTGCGCGCCGCCTTCGGTATGTGATCCCTCCTGGGCCGGAATACCCTCCGGGGGTATCCTCGTTGTGGTCGAGAGTACGCCGACGACCCAAGGAGTGACGGCCATGAGCGGTTCGCACGAGCACCACCACACGGCAGCGACAGGGCGCGTCGAGCACGATGAGCACGCGCAGCACGAGAGCCACGAGAACCGCGAACGCCATGGATCGCACGATGCTCACAGCGGACACACTGGCCACGGGGATCACGTCGCGCAGTTTCGTCGACTCTTCTGGATCAACCTCGTCATAGCGATTCCGGTCGTCGCCTCATCACCCATGTTCGCGATGATCCTCGGCTACGCAGTGCCGGACTGGGCGCTGGTCGTCGCGCCGGTCCTGGGTACCGTCATGTACGCCTGGGGCGGCTGGCCGTTCCTCAGCGGAGCGATCTCGGAACTGCGCTCGCGCACGCCGGGGATGATGCTCCTGATCGGACTGGCCATCACGGTCGCCTTCTTCGCCTCCTGGGGGGCGACTCTCGGCATCCTGGACCATGCCCTCGAGTTCTGGTGGGAGCTGGCGCTGCTCATCGTGATCATGCTGCTCGGCCACTGGATCGAGATGCGCTCACTTGCGCAAACCACGTCAGCACTCGACTCACTCGCCGCGCTCCTCCCCGACGAAGCAGAACGCGTGGAGGGAGACCAGATCGTCACCGTCTCCCCCGCCGATCTGCGAGCGGGCGACGTTGTCGTGGTGCGGCCCGGCTCGAACGTTCCGGCAGATGGAGTGGTCATCGATGGCCATGCCGACATGGACGAGTCGATGGTCACCGGAGAGTCCCGTCCTGTCCCTCGCGGCGTCGGCGACACCGTCACCGCCGGTACCGTGGCCGTCGACTCCGGTCTTCGCATCGAGGTCACCGCGACAGGCGACGACACGGCATTGGCTGGCATCCAGCGCCTTGTTGCGGATGCGCAAAACTCGACATCCCGCGCACAGCGGCTCGCCGATCGCGCCGCGGCCCTGCTGTTCTGGTTCGCGCTCGGCTCTGCGGTCATCACCGCCGTGGTCTGGACACTCATCGGCGACGCCGACTCAGCGGTGATCAGATCGATCACCGTGCTCGTGATCGCCTGCCCACACGCGCTGGGCCTCGCGATCCCACTCGTCGTCTCGATCGCCACCGAGCGGGCCGCGCGGGCCGGCATCCTGGTGAAGGATCGGCTGGCGCTAGAGAGCATGCGTACCGTCGACACCGTGATGTTCGACAAGACCGGCACGCTCACCGAAGGCGCCCCTGCGGTGACGGCGATTGAGACCGCGAGCGCGTGGCACGACAACGACGTGCTCGCCCTCGCTGCCGCCGCCGAAAACGTGAGCGAGCACCCGCTGGCAGCGGCCATCGTGCGCGCGGCGGCCGAGCGGGGCATCCGTGTCCCCCAGGCGACCGACTTCTCGTCCTCCCCCGCCGTCGGCGTCACTGCAACGGTCGACGGACACGAGATCCGCGTCGGCGGGCCCCGGATGCTGGAGCAGCTGGGCGCCGATGAGGTCGAAGCCGCCGCATCCTGGCACGACAAGGGAGCCATCATCCTGCACGTCGCGCGCGACGGGCAGGTCATCGGCGGGCTGGCACTGTCCGATCGGGTGCGGCCGGAGTCCCGCAAGGCCGTCGATGCGCTGCACAGGCTGGGCATCACGGTCGTCATGATCACCGGGGATGCCGAGAGCGTCGCCGCATCCGTTGCCGACGACCTCGGCATCGACCGGGTGTTCGCCGGCGTGCGCCCCGAAGACAAGGCTGCGAAGGTACGTGAACTTCAGTGGGAGGGCAAGCGGGTCGCGATGGTCGGCGACGGCGTCAACGACGCTCCGGCCCTCGCACAGGCCGACGTCGGCATCGCGATCGGTGCGGGCACGGATGTCGCGATCGCCTCGGCCGGAGTGATCCTCGCGACATCCGACCCACGCTCAGTACTCTCGGTGATCGAGCTGTCGCGCCGGACGTATCGGAAGATGACGCAGAACCTGTGGTGGGCGGGCGGGTACAACCTCATCTCGGTGCCGCTGGCCGCCGGCATCCTGGCCCCGATCGGCTTCGTGCTGCCGATGTCGGTCGGTGCGATCCTGATGTCGCTGTCCACCGTCGTCGTCGCTCTCAATGCCCAGCTGCTGCGACGCATCGATCTGGACCCCGCTTCCGCGGTTCGAGCTGCGCTGCGTCGGTAGGCGCGGGCTCAGCGCAGCGCGCTCTGATACCGCCTCCGGACAATCATCTGCGCCACCCGCAGCACGGGGTACGCGAAACGCCAGACGCCGCGGCTCGCGGGCGCCGCGAGTGACCGGATGCTGAGGAAGACATCCTCACCCTCGCGGTGGACGATGAACGCCTCCTCGCCGCGAACGGGATGACCCGGCAGAGCCACATATGAGAAGCCGACCCGATCGGGTTCACGGATGACGCTGCGGACTTCGACCGGCTCTCGGATCGACAGGGGACCGATCGCTGCGGTGATCTGCAGCCGCTCCCCGGGGATCACCTCGTGCGCATCAGAGATTCGGAATCCGCTCCGCGTCTTCACGCCCCAGCGGAGCACCTCGCGGCTCGCGAACTCCCACACCGCCTCGCCTCGACCGAGGTGGGTTGCGCTCTCGACAGCGCGGTACGGCGAAGACTCGCCCGGCTCCCAGGCGGCAGCACCGGGATCGGTCGTCGGGCCCAGGCCGAGCCGGTCGAGCAGATGTGCGTTGCGCACACGGATGAGTCGCCGCAGGTAGGGTACAAGCACAGCACGTTCGGCGAGGATGCCGAAAATCGGCGAAGCGAGATCGATCGTGTCGGTCATGGTCGTCACGCCGGTGACGTCATCGAAGCGATGCTCGTGACGAAACCACCGGAACGGCCCACGCACCTGCTCATCGACGAACCGCGTTGGTCGGTCGAGCGCCGTGATCCGCGAGGTCATCGTGAACCAGATGCCGAAGTGGCGGGCTCGCCACGTGACCTCCTGACCGAGGTCGATGCGGCCCGAGACGACGCCCGAGATCGCCCGCTCGCCGGATTGCTCCATCGAGGCGACGTGAGCGTCGATGTCGAGCGAGACCTCGAAAAGCTCGTCGGCGGCCACCGCAGCGCGGGTGCGCACGACGAATCGACTGGTCACGGTTCGATCATGCCTGAGGGACGTGCCGCGCAGCCCCGGGCTGGACATCCACACGCCTGCGAGGATGGGGGAATGACGTGGACGGATCGGCTAGGTGAATTCGGGGTCTGGCGACGCAGCACCGACATCGAAGAAACGATGGCGGTGGAGATCGAGCGGCTCGGGTACGGCACGATCTGGCTCGGCGGATCTCCCGCCGCCGATCTCGTGGAAGCGGAGCGGCTGCTCGACACCACCGAGTCGATCGTGCTGGCCACCGGCATCGTGAACATCTGGATGTCGGATGCCACCGAACTCGCCGAGTCGTATCATCGCATCGTCGCGCGGCATCCCGACCGGCTCCTGCTCGGTATCGGCTCAGGTCACCGTGAACGCCAGCACGAACGCGCCCGGCCGCTGGAGGCGATGAGCAGCTATCTCGACCTGCTGGATGCCGAGGGCGTGCCTCGGGAAGACCGGCTACTCTCCGCGCTCGGGCCCCGGATGCTCGAACTCGCCCGCACCCGCAGTGCGGGGACGCATCCCTACCTCACACTGCCCGCGCAGACCGCCGAAGCCCGCGAGACGCTGGGGGACGGGGTCCTTGTCGCGCCGGAGCAAACCGTCGTACTCGATACCGACCCGGTGTCCGCACGCAAGGCCGCACGCGCGTTCCTCACGCCGTATCTCGGCCTGAACAACTACACCAACACCATGAAGCGAGGCGGGTTCAGCGATGATGACGTTCAGGGATCGGGATCCGACGACCTGGTAGATCGCATTGTGGTCCATGGAGACGCCGCGACCCTTCTCGATGGGCTCCGCGCTCATCTGGATGCCGGTGCCGACCACGTCTGCGTCCAGGGTGTACCGAGCGACTCAGCGCTCGAGGTGTATCGCGCTGTGGCACCGAACCGGGGTGCGGTCACGCGCTCCTGAGCGGGCCGGCAGCCTCGTCGCTGGCTCCAGCTGCATTCCGGCGCGGCTCACAGGGGTGCTCGCGCCTCAACCCGCGACCGTAGGCCGCGCCCAGCAGACCTGCGGCGACGAACGTGCCGGCGGAGACCCCGAGGCTTGACAGGCTGGCGAAGATCATCGCACCGATCGCGAGACCCAACATCCACCCGGTACCCGAGAGGCGGGCGAGCAGAGCGACTAGCCCGAAGACCAGTCCTGCCGCCGCCACGGCTGCGGCGGGTCCCACGGCGAGATACCAGTAGTGGAGCGAGTCGATGCCGGGCGGCGTTGACGACACAAGCGCACCCGAGGCGTACCACGTCCATCCGAGCACCCACGCGACGCTCGCCACGGCGAGAAGAGCGAGCACGAGCCGAGCCAGAACGTCTCGAACGACCAGGTGTGCGATCCCGGCGCCGACAACGGCGAACACAAAGGGACCGCAGCTCAGGATGATTCCGGGAATCAGGTAGCTGATGCCGTCCGCGCACACCCACGACCCGTTCGCCTCGACCTGAGAAACAGCAACCTCGAAGTGGATGCCGCACTGCACATGCAACTGAGCTCGGAGCAGGAATATCGAGCTCGCGCCGCCGATGGGAATGAGCATGGCTGCTCCCAGCGGCCACAAACCGATACCGCTGGGAATGTGATCGCGCCGCGCCGGCTGAGGCAAGGTCGGAGCCCGCCATTCGGCGGCAAGCGCTAGACCGAGTGCGACGATCGCCGCGACGACCCCCGCGAGCGCGGCGATCCACAGCACCCCCCGAAGAAACAGCATCCACAGCAGCGCCAGCGACACCATCGCCGTGGCGACGGATGCGGTCAGCGTCGCGGCGGCGACGCGAACGTGGGGCGACGGTGACACGTAGGTGTTCATCCCAGCCAAGACCGCCAAGCTGAGGCCGGCGGCGATCGCGGCCGTCACGACGCCAGCGACGCCGAAGGTCAGTGCAACACCCCACGGTGCCGCTGACCCCACGATCTGAACGACCATCAGGCCAAGCACCGCACCCACGACAGTGCCGACGATGAGTGCTGGCCACGTCGCGCGCGAGTACGCCGACCGCAGCCTCTCGGCATTCGTAGCCATAGCATCCCGCCTTCTCCCGCACCGAGTTCCGTGGACCTCGGTCGAGCAGCTAAGCTACTATCGTTTTTCGATAGATTGCAACCGATAAACGATAGGACAACGCGGATGCGGAACGTGGTGATTGTGGCGGCCAAAGCCCTGATCGTGGTGTTGTTCGCCGCGATCGTGTTCGTGCAGGTGGCTTACGTTCCCGCCAACGCCAGGAGCTTCGCACAGGCCGCGCCCGAGTTTGCAGCCCTCGAGCTTCCCGGCATCCTCTTGGTTGACGCGCTCCTGCTGTGCGGTCAGGTCGTGCTGGTCTGCGTGTGGGCCCTTCTGTCGCTCGCTGCGGAGGACCGTATCTTCGACAACGCCGCGTTTCGGTGGGTCGACATCATCATCGGCAGTATTGTCGTCGCCGGCTTGCTGATCGTCGCCGGCCTCGTTGTGCTCGATGCAGCGAGCGCTGGTGGGCCTTTCACGGCGCTCGTTGGACTGATCTCACTCATCTGTGCCGCGGGTCTTGCCCTCGTGGTTGTCGTGATGCGCGGCCTACTTCGCCAGGCCACGCAACTGCGCCAGGACCTGTCTGAGGTCGTCTGATGGCCATCGTGATCGATCTCGACGTCCAACTCGCGAAGAAGAAGATGAGCGTTTCAGAGCTCGCCGCCGCCATCGACATCACCCCCGTCAACGTGTCGGTCCTCAAGAACGGTCGAGCCAAGGCCGTGCGCTTTTCCACACTCGATGCCATTTGCCGCGTGCTGGAGTGCCAACCCGGCGACGTCCTGCGGTGGGAACCCGACGAGGCCGGCGTCAGCGGCGGCGAGTGAGCGGGTGAGCACCACCTCGGGCGTCGCTACGCGGGCGATCAAAGCGCTCGCGATCCTTACTCTCGTCGTCGGCACAATTGTGCTGTGCGGAGCCACCGTTCTGTTCGTGATGCTGAGCGGCGACGTCGGCTACGACAAACCGGTGACAGCGGCCGGTTGGCTGGAAGAGATCGCCGAAGCCGCGTCAGCCAGGAGCTCAGCGTCAGCGATCCTCAGCATCACCCTGATCGTGGTGTGCGTCATCATCGCCATCGCCGCCTGGAGACGATCCGTTGACTGGTTGGCAGCCGGCCTGGTGTGCGGTGTGCTCCTCTCGGGCTCGCTCGTGCTCGTCGCGTGGGGAGACGACAATGTCGACAGGCTCACCGAGATGGCCGCATCCGCGATCGGCAACACTGCCGCGATCCTGCCGCCGGGAGGCACGACGCCAGCACCGGATCCCCTGACTGTCACGCAGGCGCGAGACGAGATCACGCGGATGCTTCACGCCACGATCGAGGCGAGCACGCGGCCCCTTCGGACACCGGAGGACGTCCCCGTTACAGTCCACCAAACGCCTGTCTCGGCAGTTCCCTGCGGCGAGGTCGGATCTCGACTGACCGTTGACCTGGCGTTCCGCACGGGTGACAATGCCGCCTCGGCGACCCGCATCCTGGCAGCCTGGGACCGCGCTGGCTATCTGCCCGACCGTGCGATGCAGGAGGACATTCGCTACAGCACTGAGCTGCCCATCGAGCGGATGAGCATCCGTGACAGCACGTCGGTCGACGGGATGCTTCACCTCAGGCTCGAGACCGCGTGCGCCGTCGAAGCTACGCGGTGAAGCTCTTGCCGGGCCAGTAGGCCCACTCGACGAAATGCTCGGCTCGCCCGTCGGGCGCGAAGTCGAGCTCCCAGAGGTCGAGGTACTCCTGCTCAGGGTCGCGATACGTGACCCGCACGCGCACGACAGCGTGAGAGCCATCAACCGTCACCGACTGGATCTCCATCTCGAACGGTTGCGGATCGTTCCAGAAATCCTCGATCGCTTCGTGCCCGACGAGCGGTTTTTCGTATGGTGACGTGAGGTAATGCGCGTCCTCGGTGAAAAGATCGCGCACCGCTGGCGCATCGCACTCACGCCAGGCTCGCTCATACTCCTTAACCCAGCGCCCGACGGCATCCGTATCCATGGCTGCCGCCTTCGCACACGGCGATCGTTACGGAAAGTGCCCCTGGAGAGACTCGAACTCCCAACCGTTTCCTTAGGACGGAACTGCTCTTCCATTGAGCTACAGAGGCTGGCTGCTCCAGTCTAGGCGGCGTCGCTGACCCGACCGAGCCGATCAACGTCCCAACGTGGGAATCCCCTGGGTATGGCGCTTGTGAGGTTGCGAGCGTTGCCAACTCTCGGAATCGTGGCTGGCCCAGAGACCGCAACGGAAGGAGAGCACCCATGCTCACCATGACCGACACCGCCGCTGAGGCCGTCAAGACGATCGTCGCCCGCGTGCCGCAGGCAGCTGACGGCGGTCTGCGCATCCGGGATGCTGGCGCCGAGACCGGCTTCGAGCTCAGCGTGGCACCCGCACCCGAGCCTGACGACACCGTCGTTGTGACCGAGGGCGCTCGCGTGTTCCTCGACACCGCAGCGTCGCTTGCGCTCAATGATCGCGTCCTGGACGCGCAGCTCGAGCAGGACGGCACCGTCCGCTTCGCGCTCGCCGCACAGGGCTGATCCCCCAGCGATATAGCGGCCCCCGATGACTTCGGTCGTCGGGGGCCGTCTTGGCGGATGGCAAGCGGTCCAATCGGCGGATGCTGGCTCGCGGCGCGACCACGAGACCGTGTGTTTTCGCGGATCGCGTGCACGACCGGCCACGCGCGGCAGGGTGGCCGTGGGGTGCGGCATCCGTGACGGGGTGACATGGAGGCGGAAGGGAGCCACCGTGTCCGTCATCATCCTTGTTCTGTTCATCGCGGCGATCACCACGAGCGTGATCGCTCTCGCGCGCTCGGTCATTCGCGACGGCCACGGACGGCGCCCCGAGGTCGGTTCCTACGACTCGCGACGCCCGACTTTGTGATCACACAGAGACCAACTTCGCGCACAACCGAAGCATCACGGGTCGTCGCGGATCCGGACCACCACCTTGCCAAGCGCGCGACCGTTGCCATGATGCTCGAGCGCTTCCCGCGTGTGGACGAGGTTGTACTCGGCGTCGATCGGCACCTGGATCTCGCCGGCGGCGCACCGGGCTGCGAGCGGCTCGAACCGCGCAGGCCCAGTCGGCACGGCGAGCGCGCCCAGCCGAGTCCCACTGACAAGACCGACAAGCGCGCCGACGGTCAGCATCCGTATCAACACACGGGTCGTGCCACCGACGACAAAGCATCGCCCGCCCGGGGCCAGCGCCCGTCGGTAGGCGAACACCGATCGGTACGCGACGAGGTCGATAACGAGGTCGTAGGGCCCGGTGCGGGTGAAGTCCTGCTCGCGGTAGTCGATGGTCTCGTCGGCGCCCATGAGCCTCATGAAGTCGAGCTTCCCGGCGTTGTCCACCCCGGTGACATGCATCCCGGCGGCTTTCGCGAGCTGAAGCAGGAACGCCCCCGACCCGCCACCTGCTCCATTGACGAGCAGGCGGGAACCCGGGCGGGCCTTGGTCATCGCCTCGACGGCGATCTCCCCAGGCTGCGGGATCGCGGCGGCCTGGGCGAAGCTCAGCTGTGCCGGTTTTCGAGCGAGGGCTGACTCCGGAGCGACGGCATACTCGGCAAAGCCTCCCTTGCGTTCGAGGATGTCACCGTAGACCTCGTCGCCGACCGCGAACCGGGAGACGCCCCGACCGATGGCGACGACCATGCCTGCAATGTCCGAACCGAGGATGCGTCGCACGGGCCTGGTGAGCCCGCCGATGCGCGCGTAGAAGGGGTCGCCGCGCAGCGTCTCCCAGTCGCTCAGGTTGACGGAGGTCGCCACGAGCTGCACAAGCACCTCACCCGCGGCGGGCCGCGGCACGGGGACCTGCTCGACCCGGAGGTTCGAGGGCGGTCCGTACGCGTCATACACGACGGCACGCATGGTGGCAGGCAGCGCCTCGACGTGTTCGGGATCGCTCACGACGCCAGCTTAGGGAGATCAGTGGAAGTCTCGCGAGCGGTGCTGCACCCCGACACGCAGGTCCTCGAAGCGGTCGGCGAGCACGTTCGTCACCCCCTCGGGCGAGCGTTCCAGCATCCCCCGCACGATGAGCGCCGGAGCATCCCGCG
>NZ_DCBW01000054.1:13560-20051 GCF_002313585.1 Microbacterium sp. UBA1097
ATGAGCGCCGGAGCATCCCGCGCAACCCGCCGATAGCGGTTCCAGACCCCGACCGAGCAGATGACGTTGACGACACCGTGCTCGTCCTCGAGGTTCAGGAAGGTGATTCCGGATGCCGTCGCCGGCCGCTGCCGGTGGGTGACGAGTCCCGCGACCTCGATGCGGCGCCCGGTTTCGTGGCTGCGGATCTCCCGGGAAGTGAGCACTCCGCGTGCGTCGAGAGGCGCGCGATAGTGGGTGAGCGGGTGGTCGTCGGTCGAGATGCCGGTCGCCCACAAGTCGGCGGCGAGAATGTCGTAACTCGTCGGATCGGTGAAGAGGGGCGGCTGCACCGACACCAGCGAGTCGGGCAGGTACTCGGCGCGATCCTGAGCTGCGGCCCCTGCGAGCCACACCCCCTCGCGGCGCGAGATGCCCAGTGACTCGAACGCGCCAGCGGTCGACAGTGCCTCGAGCTGCACCTCGGTCACCCCCGTTCGGCGCACGAGATCACGCAGATCGCGGAACGGCCCGTGCGCATCCCGCTCGGCGACGATGCGCACGGCGGTCGGCTGCCCAACGCCCTTGACGCCCGCGAGCCCCAACCGCACCGCGAAGTTCCCATCGCGGCGGTGGGCTGCCGACTCATCCGGCGCATCACGATCGAACGGACCCACCGGCGGCTGGGTGCGGTGCGTGCAGGCATCCATGCCCGTGGGCGTCGGCATCCGTACGAGAGGGCATGGCGTTTCGGGAGGTTGTGATCGTTCGGGAGGTTCAATATTCCCCGCAGCATCCTCCCGAGCGTCCTGCCCCTCCCGGATGAGCGGAGGGACGGATGCCGGATCTGGCATCAACGGCTCAACCCCGGCCCACACACCGGAGGCGTGCAGATCGGGGCGACGCACTTCCACGCCGTGGCGGCGGGCATCCGAGACGAGGGTCGCCGGCGAGTAGAAGCCCATCGGCTGGGCACGCAGGAGCCCGGCCAAAAACGCGGCGGGATAGTGCAGCTTGATCCACGAACTCGCATAGACGAGCAGCCCGAACGAGAGCGAGTGGGATTCGGCGAACCCGAAGTTCGCGAATGCCTGGATCTTCGCGTAGATCGCATCGGCATCCTCGCCCACGAGACCGTTGCGCGCCATGCCTTCGTAGAGCTTCTCGCGCAGCGACTCGATCCGCTCGAGCCCGCGTTTGGAGCCCATCGCCCGGCGCAGCAGATCGGCATCCTCAGCGGTGCAGTCGCCGATCGCGACAGCCATCTGCATGAGCTGCTCCTGGAACACCGGAACCCCGAGGGTGCGCTCGAGCACCGGCTTGAGCTTCGGATGCGGGTAGGTGACCTTCTCGTCCCCGAGCTTGCGTCGCACGAACGGATGCACCGCGCCACCCTGAATCGGACCGGGGCGAATGAGAGCGATCTCGATCACGAGGTCGTAGAACCGCCGCGGCTGCAGGCGCGGGAGCAGCCCCATCTGCGCGCGCGACTCCACCTGGAACACCCCGATCGAATCGGCCCGGCACAGCATGTCGTAGACCGCCGCTTCCTCTTTCGGGAGCGTTGAGAGCTCCCATTCCTCCCCCGTCGCCTCGCGGATCATGTCGAAGCAGTACTGCAGCGCCGCCAGCATCCCGAGGCCCAGCAGATCGAATTTCACGAGACCCATCCAGGCTGCGTCGTCCTTGTCCCACTGGATGACGGTGCGGTTCTCCATGCGCGCGTGCTCGATCGGTACTACCTCCCCGACCGGCCGCTCGGTGAGCACCATGCCACCCGAATGGATGCCGAGATGCCGCGGCGCCTTCAGCAGCTCGCCGGCGTACGCGATGACCTGGGCGGGGATGTCGTGTTCGGGGCTGCTCTCCAGGGAGCTCCCCCATCTTTCGACCTGCTTGGACCAGGCATCCTGCTGACCCGGCGAGAAGCCGAGGGCCTTGGCCATGTCTCGCACGGCATTCTTGGGCCGGTACTGGATGACGTTCGCGACCTGCGCGGCGCGGTCCCGTCCATAGGTCGCGTAGACCCACTGGATGATCTCTTCGCGCCGGTCGGAGTCGAAATCGACGTCGATGTCGGGCTCCTCGTCGCGCAGGCTCGACAGGAACCGCTCGAAGGGCAGGTCGTAGGCGATCGCGTCGACGGCGGTGATGTCGAGCAGGTAGCAGATGGCGCTGTTGGCCGCCGATCCCCGTCCCTGGCACAGGATGCCGCGCCGCCGGGCCTCTTGCACGATGCCGTGCACGATGAGGAAGTAGCCGGGGAAGTCCTTCATCTCTATGACGCCGAGTTCCCGTTCGATGCGGTCGCGGTCTTTCGGGGCTAGATCGGGATACTTGCGGGGCACCGCCTCCCAGACGAGGTGGCGCAGCCACGTCATCGGTGTGTGGCCCTCCGGAACAGGCAGCTTCGGTAGGGCGGGCTTGGCCCGGCGCAACGGAAAGGCGAGTTCGTCGGCAAGGGTCACGGTGTTCGCCACCGCACCGGGGTACCGGGCAAACCTCTCAGCCATCTCGGCACCCGAGCGCAGGTGCGCCCCGGCGTGGGCGGGGAGCCAGCCGTCGAGCTCGTCGAGCCCCCGGTTCGCCCGGACCGCCGCCACCGCCGCGGCAAGTTGCGCGCGCTCCGGGGCCGCATAGTGCACGTTGTTGGTCGCGAGCAGCGGCAAGCCGCGGTCGGCGGCGAGCGCGGCGAGGCTGTCGTTGTCTCGCGTGTCCGACGGATTGCCGTGGTCGATGAGTTCGACGTGCACGGCGCCCGGGCCGAACAGCGCGACGAGCTCGTCGAGGGCAGCGGCTGCGGCATCCGGCCCACCATCGGCCAACGCGCGACGGACAGCGCCCTTGCGGCATCCGGTGAGCACCGCCCATTCCGACCGGCCGCGAGCGCCGGTGAGTCCGTCGAGGCGTTCCTCGCCGCGGGCGAAGGCCGCGAGCTGCTCGAGGTCATAGTGCGGGCGCCCCTTCTCGGCCCCCTGCAGCTGGGCGCGGGTGAGGGCGGAGGCGAGCCGGTGATACCCCTCCTCGCCCCGGGCGAGCACGAGCAGGTGGGCGCCCACCGGGTCGGGTTCCCCGTTCTGCGGCTTCGGCAGCTCAAGGGAGAGCTCGGCTCCGAACACGGTCTGCAGACTCAGCTGCTCGGCGGCTTCGGCGAAGCGGACGATGCCGTAGAAACCGTCGTGATCGGTGATTGCGAGCGCGTGGAGCCCGAGCCGCTCGGCCTCCTCGGCGAGATCCTCGGGTGAGGATGCCCCGTCGAGGAACGAGAACGAGGAGTGCGCGTGCAACTCGGCGTACGGCACGGTTTCGGCAGGTCGCTCGATCGGCGGTGCAACATAGGGTCCGCGCTTGTGCGACCAGGCCGGGCTGTCACCGCCGTCGCCGGGGGAAGGCTTCGGGCGGCGTCGGTCGCTGAGCAGCCGTTCCATCTCCGACCACGACACCGACGGGTTGTTGAATCCCATCAGTCGTACCGTCCCTCGGCATGCCACGCACCCTGCTCGCACACCAGCAGCCAGGCAGTCTGGTCGGCATCCACGACCTGGAAACGGTGCGCCCGCCGCGCCCGTTTCGCATCCCACGCGCGTTCGATCACCGGCCATGGCCCTGCCCAGGCAGCCACTGCCCGACGCCTGCCGGTTTCGATCATGAGCGTCGGTGTACCGGTGAGCTGCCCACGGTCATCGACCGAGACGGTGACCCCGGATGCCGACACAACCTCGACCGCGACCGGGGCGGCGAACACGGTGGCCGGGAGCGGATCGGGGAGGCTCCCGGGCCAGGGGCGAGCGCGTTCGGCGGCGAGCGTGCGGTGGTCGCGGGGCAGCCGGTCACCCCACGGCACCCACACCTGTCGCTCGGCGAGCCAGCGCCCACCACCGATCGCGGGAGTGACGACCCCACGGTGACCGAGCATCGCCTGCACTCGCGAGAGTGCGTGGTGGACCCGTTCTTCGGGACCAGAGCCGAAAATCGCCGGGGCGTGGTGGGATGCCGCATCAACCGCCTCGGGCGAGATCCGCACGAGTCCGACACCCGTAACGAGGTTGGCCGCATCTTCGGCGAGCTGCCAACGCACCCGGTCGACGATCGCTGCGGCATCGAATGATCCCGGATGCAGCCACACCCGCTCGCTGCGTTCCCTACGGTCGCCAACCAGCTCGATGCGCACCTCGGTGCAGACCAGGTCGATCGCCCCGAGACCGGCGACGAAGGCATCCGCGGTCTGGCGCACCCCGAACGCGACCTGTTCGGCAAGCTCGAGCGGCGGCTCGAAGGCGATCTCGCGCGCAAGCTCCGGCGGCGGCACACGCGGCTCGATCTGCCGGGAATCACTGCCGGCGGCGAGTGCCCGGAGTCTGACTCCTCGCTCACCCAGCCGCTCACGCACACGCTCTTCGGGCATGGCAGCAAAGGCCCCGAGGGTCTGGATGCCGAGGCGGGCGAGCAGGTCGACGATGCCGGATCCCGGGTCGGGGTCGCCGAGCGCGGCGACCGACAGCGGGGCGAGAAACGCGGATGCCGCTCCCTCCGGCACGACGCGGATGGGCTCGGCCGCCGTGGTCGCACTGCGCGCAGCTTGCTCGGCGGTGAAGGGACCGTCGGCAACCCCGATGCGAACATCGACGAGGCTGAGTTCCCGCATCCGTTCAAGCAGCACCCGCGCCGCGGCGGACTCACCACCGTAGTAGCGGGCGGGGCCACGGGCACGGATCGCGCACAGCCCGGGGCGGATGACCTGCACCCCCGGTGCCCGCTCTTCGAGCTGAGCGACGACCGGCGAGAAGGCGCGATGATCGCGTACCGGGTCAGCGGCGACGATGGCGATGGCCGGGCACCGGGCCTGCGCATCGCGCCGCCGAAGCCCTCGGCGTACCCCGTCACGCCGTGCCGCCGCCGAGCATGCGATCACGAGGTTCTTCTCGACCACGGCGATCGGGTCGGCAGGATCGAGCGGATGCGGCCCGTCTCGGGTCAGGGCGATGACCGGCCAATCCGGCATCCAGACCACGAGGCTTCGCGTCGGCGCTCGCAGGGATGAGTCGGCAGGCATGTCACCCTGCTTCCCGAACAGATAGGGCTTCCCGAACTGATAGGGCTTCCCTGACGAACAGAGCTTCACGCTCACTCACGCTTCGAACTGCGGGAGAAATCTCTCGGCCAGCGTCGACGACTCCCCCGGGCGCCGGGAGCAGAACGGGTCCGCGCCGCGGGGTCGACAGTCGGCGACTTGTCACCGTGACGGTGACTTCCCGCGCATCCAGATATCCGTGCCCGCGACCGAGCCCACTCCAGCCCGGATCGCTCACCGACAGCGACGCCTCAGCTTGCGGCCACGGCCCCTGCACGAGCAGCACACCATCGCGATCACGCAGGCGTGCCGCGAACCGAGCGGAGTCGGCATCCGACACCCGCCCCGGCGGGCGCACTGCCACGACAGGAAGAACCTCGGCGACTGTCGCCGCCACCGCGAGCCACCGCGACCCCGGATCGGGAATCACCACAAGCCGCGACAGATCAACCCCGAGTCGCTCGGCGGCCTCGGCTCCCAGGTGCGGCATCCCCACGACCCCGCACCAGGACCCAGCCTGCGAGGGCGGGGCAAGCAGGGCAAGCAGGAGCGAGACGGATGCCGCCCCCGGCGCAAGCGTGTACACCGACCCGGGTCGCAATCCTCCCCCAGGAAGCAACCGTGAGAGCGCGGGATACGCCGGCAAGGCCGGAGCATCCAAGGATCGCCCCTGCACCTGCTCGACCTGGGCGCGCAGGCGATGCACCTCAGCCAGCCGGTCGCGGACGTCAGCGATGGCTTCGGTGCGCTGTGCTCCCATGATCGCCCTCACTCCCACAGGTTAGAACGCATGTTCTAATGCGTCAATGCGATGAGAGCACGATACGAGAGCCATCCGACATCGAAACCGCAGCTATCGTCGGAGCTCATCTCTTCTGTCAGAGAATCCGGTCCGAGGGACCCCACAGAACCGGAGCCCACCGACTGAACCAGCAAGAATAGATACTTTGTTCTAACCCTCGAGCTGGAGTTGAGGGTTGCGGACCTCAGGCCGGAACGATCTCGGCGGTTGTGGCGATGCGCGCGAAGCCGCCGCCCTGCAGCACGAGCGCCGTACCGGCCATGAGCTCAGCCGCCGACCGGCGCACGACACCGAGCCCCGGGATCTCTTCCTCGAGATCGAACGTGCGGGTCGCATCCAGCACGACGGTCACGTCGTAGCCGAGGTTTCCCGCCATCCGGGCGGTGGTCTCGACGCACATGTTGGTCTGGATGCCGCACAGCACCAGTTCACCGATCCCCCGCTCCTGCAGCCACGCATGCAGGTCGGGGTCGCCGTAGAACGCCGAGTTCACGTTCTTGGTCACCAGCACCGCGGCATCCGCGTTAGCCACGGCATCAACCAACGCGTTGCCCGGGTTGGACGGATGCAGCGGAGATTCCGGATGCCGCGAGTCGTGTCGCACGACCACCACCGGCTCCCCCGCGAACGCCTCGATCA
>NZ_DCBW01000039.1:0-9808 GCF_002313585.1 Microbacterium sp. UBA1097
ACCTCCCTGGGCAGTACAGCTAGCGGCGAGTGCAGCAGTCGACAAGGCTGAGACGTATGCGCTTGCTGCGGCCGCTGTGGCGATACCCGATCATCTCGGTCACCGTCGTGGTGCTCGCCGCGGTCGTGGTCCTCCACGCCGTCGGAGCGGATGCGGTGGGACGGTGGACGGCGACGGCCTACGTCGGAGCGTTCGTCGTGTGGACGCTGGTTCGGATGGTGCGTGATGTGCTTCGCGGGCATGTCGGGCTCGACATCCTCGCGGTGGTGGCGATGGTCGCAACCCTCGCCGTGGGCGAGTACATCGCGTCGCTCATCATCGTTTTGATGCTCTCCGGCGGTGAAGCGTTGGAGGACTTCGCCGCCCGGCGGGCCAGGCGCGACCTCACCGCGCTGCTGGACCGATCGCCGCGCACCGCGCATGTTCTCACTCACGAGCATGCGTCGGACTCGGACGAGGTGCAGGATGTCGCGGTCGAGCACGTAGGGATCGATGATGTGCTGCTGGTGCGGCCGGGCGAGATCGTGCCGGTCGACGGCATCCTGCTCACCGAGAGCGGCACGTTCGACGAATCGTCGCTCACTGGGGAGAGTCTGCCGGTGACTCGTGAGGCGGGCAGCGACGTGCTCTCCGGCGCTATCAACGGGAACCGGGCGGTGCGGATCCGGGCGGTGCGGCGCAGCGCGGACAGTCAGTACCAGCAGATCGTCGCGCTCGTGCGTGCCGCGGAGGACTCGCGTGCGCCCGTCGTGCGGCTCGCGGATCGGTTTGCGATCCCCTTCACGGCCGTCTCGCTCGCCCTGGCCGGCATAGCGTGGGCGGTATCGGGCGATCCGACGCGCTTCGCTGAGGTGCTGGTGCTAGCGACGCCGTGCCCGCTGCTGATCGCTGCACCGGTCGCGTTCCTCGGCGGGCTCTCGCGGGCCGCGAAGGCCGGCGTGATCATGAAGGGCGGAGGTGTCGTAGAACAGCTCGCCCGAGTGCAGTCCGCGGCCTTCGACAAGACCGGAACGCTGACGCAGGGCCAGCCGACCCTCGTTGACGTTCGCCCTGTCGGCGGCTTCGAGGCGGGCGAACTGCTGCAGCTCGCCGCGTCTGCTGAACAGTACTCGTCGCATGTGCTCGCAGACAGCATCCGCCGGGCCGCGGTCGAGCGCGGCATCGACCTTCTCGCGGCCGAGGAGGCCAGTGAGGTCGCCACGAATGGTGTGACCGCGGTGATCGGGGGGCGAACGGTCGTCGTGGGGAAGCCCTCCTACGTCGCGTCAGTGGCGGCCGACACGGTGCGCGCAGACCTGACGACGGGCGAGGCCGCGGCCTACGTCGCCATCGACGGCCGGTTCGCCGGCGTCCTCGTGCTCGCCGACGATCCCCGCCCGGAGTCCGTCGCGGTGGTGTCGTGGCTGCGCGCGAACGGTGTCGAACGGATCGTCATGCTCACGGGAGACACTCGTGCGACAGCCGAATCGATCGCGCGGCAGACCGGGATCGACGAGGTGCATGCCGAGCTCCTTCCGCCAGAGAAGGTTCATCTCGCGGCCGACCTGCATCCACGACCCGTGATGATGGTCGGCGACGGGGTGAACGACGCCCCGGTGCTGGCCGCCTCCGACATCGGCGTTGCGATGGGCGCGAAAGGCGCGACCGCGGCCGGCGATGCCGCTGACGTGGTGATCCTTGTCGACTCGCTCAGCAAGGTGGTCGACGCCGTGTCGATCGGGCGGCACACGCTTCGCGTCGCGCTGACGGCGATATGGCTCGGCATCGGTCTCAGCGTGGTCCTCATGGTCATCGCCATGACGGGCGCCATCCCCGCCGTCGCCGGCGCTCTCACGCAGGAGCTCGTGGACCTCGCCACGATCCTCTACGCGCTCCGCGCGCTGGGCGGCCCGCCGAGCGGACTCCCCGCTGCCGCACCGCCGCCGTCACGCCGATCCGACACGGAGTCCGACTCGCACCGCGTGTGACGCTCTGAAACCCGAGCACCACGACTGGAATCTGCGGGCGAAGAGCCGAGGTGCAGGGTTGCCTCTCCTTCCTGGCGGCAGGAGAACTACCGAACTACCGTGAGGAGCCGTGACGACGCAATCCCCTCCATACCGGCATTCCGGCGAGCCTCACGCAACGGGGCTCGCGCAGCGACTCAACTGGCTGCGCGCAGGAGTGCTGGGAGCGAACGACGGGATCGTGTCCACGGCGGCGGTCGTCGTCGGTGTCGCCGGAGCGACAGCGGAGGTCACGCCAGTGTTGCTGGCGGGGGCCGCGGCCCTGGTCGGCGGGGCTATCTCAATGGCGCTCGGCGAGTACGTCTCGGTGTCCAGCCAGCGGGACAGCGAGCGGGCTCTCATCCAGAAGGAGCGGCGCGAGCTGGAGGAGGATCCCGAGGTCGAGCTCGAGGAGCTGGTCGGGCTCTACGAGGAGCAGGGCCTCACCCCCGGAACCGCCCGCCTGGTGGCGACGGAGCTGACCGAGCGCGACGCGCTCAAGGCCCACCTGGCGCTCGAGCTGAACATCGACCAGGAGGACGTCGTCAGCCCCTGGCACGCCGCCTTCGCCTCGCTGATCGCGTTCACGATCGGCGCCGTGCTGCCGCTGCTGACGATCCTGCTGCTGCCGCACCCGGCGCGCATCGTGTGGACCTTCGTTGCCGTGCTCCTCGCCCTGGCGGTCACCGGATACGTCGCGGCCTGGATCGGCGGCTCTCATCGGTGGCGGGCCGTGGTGCGCCTGGTGATCGGCGGTGCGCTCGCCCTGGGAGCGACCTTCCTGGTCGGCTCCCTGTTCGGCACGGTCGTCGGCTGAGGCGGCGCGGACTCACCCCTTGCTCACAGTACGGCCCAGCCGATGAGGCCCGCGGCGATGACGACCGCCCACGCCGGCGCCTTCCACGAGGTCAGGGCGACGAACCCGGCGGCGGCGATCCCGAGGGCCGCGACCGATGTGACCCCTTCGGTGAACACCGGCGTGTAGAGCGCTGCGGCGAGGATCCCCACCACGCCGGCGTTCACGCCCATGAGCGCCCGCTGCGCGAGTGGAGCGCGACGCAGCCGGTCCCAGAACGGCAGCACCCCGACCACGAGCAGTGTCGCGGGGAGGAAGATCGCGACCAGCGCGATCGCGGCGCCGAGCAGCCCGGACGGCGGGCTGGTAGTCGCGGCGCCGAGGTAGGCGGCGAAGGTGAACAAGGGACCGGGGACCGCCTGCGCGGCACCGTAGCCGGCGAGGAACACGTCGTGGTCGACGAGGCCGGTCTGCACGGTCCCGGCCTCCAGCAGCGGCAGCACGACGTGACCGCCGCCGAACACGAGTGCCCCAGCCCGGTAGAACACGTCGAATAAGCGTACCGCCCCGTTCTCAGTGGCGGACACGAGCAGGGGGAGGCCCGCGAGCAGGATCACGAAAAAGGCCAGGCTCCCGATCGCGGCCCAGCGAGGCACCCGCACGACGAATGGCTCCGACTCCGATGCCGTGGCGGCCTGCGGGCGCAGCCACACCAGCCCGACGACTCCCGCGGCGGCGATCACGGCGACCTGTGCGAACGCGCTCGGGACGAGCAGGACGACGATCATGCCCGCCACGGCGATCGTGGCCCGCTTCGCGTCCGGGGTGAGGGTTCTCGCCATGCCCAGCACGGCGTGGGCGACGACCGCGACCGCGGCGGCCTTCACCCCGTGAATCCATCCGGCGCCGGACAGGTCACCGAGCGCCGTGACCCCGTAGGCGAACGCGACCAGCAGGATCGCCGACGGCAGGGTGAACGCCGCCCACGCCGCCAGCAGCCCGCCGAACCCTGCGCGCTGCAGCCCGATCGCCATGCCGACCTGACTGGATGCGGGGCCGGGCAGGAACTGGCACAGCGCCACCAGGTCCGCGTAGGCGCGGTCGCCCAGCCACTTGCGCCGCTCCACGAACGCCTCGCGGAAGTACCCCAGGTGCGCGACCGGGCCGCCGAAGGAGGTCAGTCCCAGGCGCAGGAACACGAGGAACACCTCTCCGACCGTGCCGGGGTGGCGGCGCCCGCCGGTCGAGGGGGAAAGGCTCATCGCGCTCAGTCTGCCCCAGTCACTTGACGCTCACTAGACCAGCACCCTGGCATTCGCGGCCGACCACGCCTGCGCCGCGAGCTGCACGGCATCCCACGGAGAGCCGAGCGGCGGGGTGTAGGAGAGGTCGAGGTCATCGAACTGCCCGATGGTCAACCCGGCATAGAGGGCGGTGGCGAAGGTGTCGACCCGCTTGGCGACCTCGGTGCCGCGCCGCCCGACGAGCTGCGCGCCGAGCAGACGCCCGTCGCCGGTGTCCCCGGTGATGCGGAAGTGGATCGGGTGGGCACCGGGGTAGTACCGCTTGTGGTCGTCCGCGGCCGCGGTGATCGTTGCTGCCGCGTAGCCGGCGGCGATCGCCTCGTGGTCGCGCAGGCCGGTTCGGGCGGCGACGAGGTCGAAGACCTTGACGACCTGGGTGCCGACCGACCCCGCGAAGGCTCGGTCGCCGCCGAGAGCATTCTCTCCTGCGATGCGGCCCTGCTTGTGCGAGGTCGTCCCCAGCGGCAGATAGGTCGCGCCGAGGAGGCGGTGATGCGTGATGATGCCGTCGCCGGCGGCCCAGACGTGCGGGAGCCCGGTGCGCATGTGCTCATCGACCACGACGGCGCGGCCCGCGCCGAGGCTCGCTCCGGCCTGCTCGAGCAGCTCGGTGTTCGGCCGCACCCCGACGACCACGAGCACGAGGTCCGCGGTCTGTGCGAAGGGCTGCCCGTCGCGGGTGCCGGTGACGGTGAGCCCGACCGGGGTCTTCTCGATCCCGGTCACGGTCGAGCCGGTGACGACCTCGACGCCATGCGTCGTGAGTTCGTCGCGGACGAGGGCGCCGAGCTCGGGGTCGAGGGTGGAGAGCACTTCGGGTCCGCGCTGGAGCTGGGTGACCTGCATCCCGCGGGTGATGAAGGCTTCGGCCATCTCCAGGCCGACGTAGCCGGCGCCGACGATGATCGCAGACTGCGGCTGCCGGGTAGTGAGGTCGTGGTCGAGGGCGAAAGTGTCACCCATCGAATGAATGACATGCACCCCGTCCTCCGGGGTCAGCGCATCGAGGCCGGCGATGCCGGCGTGGGACGGGAGCGCGCCGGTGCCGACGATCAGCTCGTCGTAGGCCAGATCCTCGAAGATGCCGTCCGGGGTGCGGACAGTGAGCCGCTGCCCGGCGACGTCGATGCCCGTGGCGAAAGTGTTGAGCCGCAGCCGCATCCCGGTGGCCTCCAAGTCAGCGCTCGTGCGGTGCGCGAGCGACTGCCACGGGGCGACCTCGCCAGTGAAGTAGTAGGGGATGCCGCAGATGGAGAAGTTCGGGTACTCGTCCGCCACCACCACCGTCACGTCGGTGGTCGGGTCGAGTTCGCGGGCACGGAGCGCGGCGGAGATACCGGCGTCGGAGCCGCCGATGGCGATCAGATGGGTCATGGCTGGGCCTTTCGATTCGGGAACAGCAGGAACACAAGCCCGACGCCGACGACCGCGCCGACGACCTGGGCGGCGAGGAACCACAGCGCGGAGGTCGGGGCGATGCCGGCGAAGGTGTCGGTGAAGATCCGGCCGATGGTCACGGCGGGGTTGGCGAACGAGGTGGACGAGGTGAACCAGTACGCGGCGCCGATGTAGGCACCGACCGCCGGGGCGACCAGCGCCGCGCGGCCGGTGCGAGCCAGGGCGAAGATCGTGAGGATCAGCCCGGCGGTGGCGACGACCTCGCCGAGCACCTGCCCCGGTGCCGCCCGGTCGGTCACCGACAGCGCGGCCGGCACGGCGAACATGAGGTTCGCCAGCAGCGCCCCACCGATGCCGCCGACGATCTGAGCGCCAGCGTAGACGGCGATCTCGCCGCCGCCGTGCCGTGCGCCGAGGGCGCGGTCGGCGAGGGTGACGACCGGGTTCAGGTGCGCGCCGGAGACGGGCTGGAAGATCAGGATGAGGACGGTCAGGCCGAGCGCGGTGGCGATCGAGTTCTCCAGGAGCTGCAAGCCCACATCGCCGGGCGAGAGACGCGAGGCGGCGATGCCGGAACCGACCACGACCGTCACCAGCAGGCCGGCGCCCAGCAGCTCAGCGGCAGCACGCCGCCACAGCGGGACGGCCTCGGTCGTGGTGGTGTTCATCGCTGCCCATCTTGACGAATCCGGTTCGCTCAGTCAAACTTGAGGTAATGAACATTGAGGAAACTTGCCTTGCGGGTCGGGTCGCGCGGTATGCGGCGCTGGCCGATCCTGTGCGGCTGCGGATCGTGGACCTGCTCACCCTGGGCGATGTCGCCCCGGTCGAGCTGCAAGGCGAGCTGGGTGTCTCATCGAGCCTGCTCGCCCATCACCTGAACCAGCTCGAACAGGCAGGGCTGATCGTGCGGACGCGGTCGGAGGCCGACCGGCGCCGCACCTACCTCCACCTCGCGCCCGGCGCGCTCGACGGCCTCACCCCTTCCCCGATGCTCGGGGTGCGGCGGGTGGTGTTCGTCTGCACCGGCAACTCGGCCCGATCCCAGCTCGCCGCTGCGCTCTGGCACGGCAGCAGCGATATCCCGGTGGCCTCGGCCGGCACGCACCCGGCCGCGCAGATCGAGCCGGGCGCGATCGCCGCCGCGGACCGACACGGCCTCACCCTGCGAGCCCGCGCCCCGCGCGCGCTGGACGACGTGCTCGGCGCGGACGATTTCGTGGTGACCGTGTGCGACACCGCGCACGAAGAACTCGGCGACGCCGGCTGCGTGCACTGGTCGGTGCCGGACCCGGTGCGCGACGGGACGGACGCCGCCTTCGACGCGGCGTTCGAGGACATCGCCGCCCGCATCCAGAGCCTCGCGCCCCGGCTGACCACGACGAAGGGATGACGACGATGCCAGACGAGCACGAGCGCCACGCGACGATCACCATCGACCAGGAAGCGGGCCTCGCCACCAGCGCCGAGCGCCTGACGCGGGAGTTCGAGGGCACCTTCGGGCGGGAGACGATCGACCGTTTCCTGCACGCCTCCTACACCGACCTCGCCGCCCGTGCGACGGTGCCGACCTATCTGCCGCTGCTGACCGAGAAGTTCGCCCGGCAGCGGCTGCGCGCGCTCGCCAAGGTCGACGGGATGCACCTGACGGGCACGCCGACCGTGCTGTTCCTGTGCGTCCACAACGCCGGCCGCTCGCAGATGGCCCTCGGCTTCTTCCAGCACCACGCCGGCGACCGGGCGATCGGCTGGTCCGGCGGCTCCGAGCCCGGCGAGCAGATCAACCCGGTCGCCGTTCAGGTCATGGCCGAACGGGGCATCGACATCGCCGGCGAGTTCCCCAAGCCCTGGACCGACGAGATCGTGCGGGCGGCGGACGCGGTGATCACGATGGGCTGCGGCGACGCCTGCCCGATCTTCCCCGGCAAGCGGTACGAGGAATGGACGCTACCCGATCCCGCGGGCTGGACCCCGGACGGGATGCGGCCGGTGCGCGACGAGATCGAGCGCCGCGTGCTGAACCTGCTGGCCGAACTCGGCGTCCCCTCCCGCGCCTGACAGTCGACTTCCACAAGCACCGGACCCGCTCCCTGCCAGTCGCGGGGTCGGGGCGGAGGCCGCAATGCCCGAACCGGCTTGTGACATCCGGCGCGATCGCGCAGACTCGGGTATCGGGTTTGGCGGCGTCTCGGCAGGCTCGTTCTCATGTGCTACCGACCGCGTAGGTCCGTGAATCCTGAGGGAGTTGTCCACGCGGCCACCCGGCGACTCGCCCGTGTTTTACGGGCCAGAACGTGCTTTCGTGATCCGGCGGGGACAGGGGTGTCGAACAGTTCTACTCCCACGTCGTCGTCGTGAGTGGGGGAACGATAGGCGTCTTCTCAGCGTCCGATGCTCGGTGGTTCGTTACCGGGCGCGTCACGCGACGGAGCTGGACGATAGGGCGGGAGTGAGCGCCGAAGGGTCTGCCCGATCCGTCCGACGATCCCCGGCGGCTCGGGCACGGCGACCTTCAGTGCGATCCGGCGGTGGGTCTGCTGCTCTTCCAGCGCCCGCACGTCGGCACTGGGGTCGGAGGCGGCCAGCTCGATCATGCGGGCGGCGTCGTCTTGCAGCCGCCGGTAGGCCGACGCGGTCCTCGGACTGAGGTAGCCGCGCCGGGCGTGAGCGGCGCCGAATACGGCGCCGTAGTCCGCGAGCCAGGCAACGGCCTCGACCGGGGTGAGCTCTCGGGTCTGCTCGCTGCGCAGCACCTCGGCCGCGTGGGGCTCGTGCTCCCATGCGCCGGATTCGGTGCGGCGGTTGTCGTAGAGGCGGCGGTCGCGGGTGTAGACCTGGATGCGGGCGACGGCGGGCAGGGCCTCCAGCGCGGCCACGACCTCGGGTGAGCCGGCCAGCGCCGTCTCGTGCGCCTCGGGCGGGGTCCAGCGGCCGACCTCGCCGCGCCGGGCGCGCAGGAACCGTTCTTCCGCGGCCAGGCGCGACACCGGGGCGGGCATGGCGACGGCGACGACCTCGACCCGGTAACCGGCCTCCGCGAACCGGGCCGCGGTGTCGATGACCATCGCTGGATCGCGGAAGGTGCCTTCCAGCAGCACCGGGTAGCCGTGCTCGATCGCATGGTCCAGGGCGAGGCGGATGAGCCCGCTGGAGGTTGGCGCGGTCGCGGCCGGCATCGCCAGCGGGTCGTTCACCGCGAGATCCCGGTAGCCGGGGTGGTAGGCGCGCAGGTCATCCCCGGTGATGGACACCAGCTCGGGGTGCTCCGCGAGGATCGCCGCCTGCGCCCTCGTCTTGCCCGCGGCGGGCTGGCCGCCGAGCAGTACCAGGAGCCGGTCGCCGGTCGGGACCGGCGGGAAGATCGCCTGCCGCGCGGTGGCGTCGAACACCTGCCGCAGCCGCGCCTCGTCGGAGGCGACGGGTTCGGTCACGCGATCCGGCGGCTCGCCTGGCCGGTCAGGGCGTCGATCTCATCGAGCCATGCCTGCTGCTGGGCGATCAGCCCGAGCCGGTCGTCGGGGTCCAGCGCCGTGCGCTGCTGGTTCACCAGGCGCACCCGCGCGGCCCAATACTCGCGCTCGCGCTCGTCGGTCGTGGCGAGCTGCCGTTCGATCAGGACGGAGGCCAGGGTGGTCGCGCCCTGGGCGGTCATGTCGTAGAGGGCCACATCGCTCACGCGGGGCTCGTCGTCGTACCAGGCGCGCAGGGACTCGGCCGGGATCGCGCTCGGAATCGTCACGCTCATGGGATCACCTCTGCTTCGTCGTTGCTCATTCTACCTCCCCGGTCCGCTCCCGCCCCGGACCCGCTCCCTGCTGTTCGCGGGTCGGGACGGAGGGTGCAACATCCGAGCGCAGCGACGTGGTGTTGCGGCATCCGCCACGACCCCGCAAGCTGGTAGAGCGGGTCAGGCGCGGGAACGTGAGTTCGCTACTCGGCACACTCGGCAGGCGCGCAGAGGCACCAGGATTACCCGCCTCTGGAGGGGCGCAAACGTGGCAACATTTTGGCAACGAACGCTGACGACAGGACTTTCCGCGACGCACTCGACGCACGCGGAACCCCAGTAAACACAGGGCAGAACCGGGTCGGGCACGCAGTTCCGGGGGAGCCTATTCCCCTCTCACGGCGGTAACGCGGGTTCGAATCCCGCTGGGGTCACCAACACACGAAAGCCCGGTCTCGTACCGGGCTTTCGTGCGTTCGGGATGCCTGTTGTTGTCTCGCAACTTATCCGGGTTGGGCCCACGCCGCCGGAGGCTCCGCGAGGCGCGCAGCGGCTCGCGGAGTGGCGGCGGGGAGAATCCCGCTGGGGTCACCAACAC